>CALDQK010000393.1 GCA_937911525.1 uncultured bacterium | reverse complement strand
TTGCCTCTGACTTGAGATCACGTGTTGACACGGCGGTGTTCATAGGAGCCCGGAGGAGCTTGGGCCGGCGGCGGCTCGCTCTCGCCTGGCTCCTGGGGGGAGGGCTCACTGGCCTCGACCGCGCTCCCCTCGACGAGGTGCGGCGCGAAGCGCTGGCGCAGGGTCTGGACCACGACGGCGTCCAGCCGCGTCGACGCGATCTCCAGGAAGCTGCGGCCCCGTCGCACGGCGAACACGCCTGCCAGCAGGATCAGCGCGCCGGTCAGCACGAGGTTCGGCCAGGCGTTGAGCTCCCACTGGCCGGACCAGGTCCACTGGACGGCGTCGCTGAAGGGCTCGAGGTAGGGGATCGCCCACTGGCTCCCGTCGGGGCCCTTGGAGCCGGCCACGTCGCAGAGCAGGTGCAGGTGGAAGGTCAGGCACACCAGCCCCGCGATCGCGGCGCGGCGTCCGACGCTCTTGCCCCTGTCCACCAGCGCGAAGGCGGCGGCGGTCACGATCCCGGCGAAGAGCACGTTGTGCCCGAGCACGTGGTGGTACTCGTGGAAGTAGCGGGTCGGCGAGTCCGTGAACCACTTGGTCAGGAGTCGGGGATCGCGCCCAGGCCGTCGATATCGGGAATGATCCCGCCCAGCGTGATCAGCAGCCGCTCGCGCTTGCTCGTCGCGGGGGTCCCCTCGGCGATCGCCCAGGAGAGCAAGAAGTGGGTGACCGGACTCACGGGTTCGCCTCCCAGGGGAAGACCACGCCGCGGGCCAGCTTGCCGCTGGGATCGAGGGCGCGCTTGAGCGCGCGCATTTGGGCCAGCCCCTCCTCGCCGTAGAGCTGGCGCAGGAGCTGCTGCTTGACCGGGTTGCGGCCGGTCCCGTGCTCGGAGAGGGGGCAGCCGCCCATGGCGGCCAGGGCGCGCCCGCAGGCCAAGAGCGCGTCGTGGCCGGCCTCGACGTCGTGGTGGCTGGTCGGGACCACGTTGGGGTGCACGTTGCCGTCGGAGATGTGCCCCCACACCACCAGGTCCAGCCCGCGCTCTTCGACGAACTCGCGCCGGTAGACGGCCATGGCCTCAGCGAAGCGGTCGAAGGGCACGATCATGTCGCCGCCCACCTTGTGGATTCGCCCGTCGATCTCGCGCTGGGCGTCGCGCACGCGGTGGTTGACCGCGGTCGGGACCGCCTCGCGGATCGCGAAGAGCTGCTCCTGTCGCGCGCGCTCGCTCGGCAGGGCCAGCTCGCTCTCGTCGAGGAGGTCGAGCTCGGCGAGGAGGTCGAGCAGGCGCTTGACGGGCGAGTCGGGCGCGTCCTCGTCGTAGTCGCTCAGGGCTTCGGCGGCGTCGAAGTCTGCGCGCATTTCGAGCATCACCAGCAGCAGGAGCGCGGTGTCCAGCGGCAGGCTCAGGCCCGCCGCCTCGTCGGAGCCGTCCTCCTTGACCAGCTCGACCGCGCGACGGTCCATGCTCTCGACCGAGCGCACGTCGAGGCCGCAGGGGTCACCGCCCTGCCAGGTCGCCTGTGAGGCCGCGCGCAGGCGCGCGACCAGCTGCAGGCCGACCGCCTCGCTCGGGCAGGGGATCAGGACCGAGAGCAGCTCGGGCGCGGGCTCGAGGGTCTTGAGCTCGATCTCGGTCACGACGCCCAGGGTGCCTTCGCTGCCCACGAAGAGGTCGACGAGGTCCATGCCGGGGGACGCGTGGTAGCCGGCCGAGCGCTTGGGCACGTCGGGCATTTCGTAGCTCGGCAGGGGGACCCTGAGCTCGCTCCCGTCCTGGGTCTCGACCACGAAGCCCGCGGGTCCGGCGCTGACCTCGCCGCGGCGCACCTCGAGCACCTCGCCGTTGGCCAGCACGACCGTGAGGGCCTCGACCCACTCGCGGGTGGTCCCGTACTTCCAGGTCGCCGCGCCGGCCGCGTTCGTGCTCACCGCGCCGCCCACGAAGGCGCCCTCGTAGGTGGGCGCGGGCGGGAAGTAGGCGCCGCGCTCGCGGAGGGCCTCCTGGAGCGTCACGAGCGCGACGCCGGGCTGGACGCGGGCCCGCCCGGCCTCGACGCTCAGGATGTGGTCCATGCGCGAGGTCGCGAGCACCGCGTCGCCCTGGGGCGCGGCGCCGCCCGTGAGCGAGGACTGGGCGCCGACGGGGAGCACGCGCTCTTCGTGCTGGAGGACCCAGGCCACCTCCCCCTCGCTGGTCGGCAGGTAGACCCGCGGGGCGGACCCGCCGGGGTAGCGGGACGCGTCGGTCAGGTAGGTCGCGACCTCGTCGTCGGCCTCGAGGAGGGCGGGCTGGCGCGGCTCGCGCGCGGGGCGGGTGCGGATTCGCTCGCTCATGGCGGAGAGGTTAACCCCTCGGCCGCCGGGATCTCCCCTCGGCTAGGATCTGGCCGTGACCCGCCCGATCAAGAGCCTGCTCGGCGTCGACGACGGCCCCTTCGCCCCGGACCACCGCGGCGACGTGGACCTGGTCGGGGTGGTCTACGTGGGCGCGCGCCTCGACGGCGTGGTCCTGAGCAAGGTCCGCCGCGACGGGCGCAACGCGACCGAGAAGGTCGCCCGGCTGGTCGAGGAGAGCCGCTTCGACCCCAAGGTCGTGCTGATGCAGGGGATCGCCCTGGGCGGCTTCAACGTGGTCGACATTCACGCGCTCAGCGAGCGCCTCGACCGCCCGGTGCTGGTCGTGTCGCGCAGGGCGCCCAACATGAAGCGGATCAAGCGCGCCCTCTACGAGCACGTCCCCGGCGGGGCGCGCAAGTGGCGCCTGATCGAGAAGGCGGGCCCCATGGAGCCCGTCGGCGGGCTCCACGTGCAGCGCGCCGGGATCTCGCTCCCCGCCACGCGCCGGCTGCTCGAGGAGAGCGCGGTCTACGGAAAGATCCCCGAGCCCCTGCGGGTGGCTCACCTGCTGGCCGGCGCGGTCACCGAGGGCCAGAGCCGCGGGGGCGCTTGAGCGCTGGGAGAAGCGCGCGGCCTCGTTAGACTAGGAGCATGGCAGAGCCACTGGTCGCAGAGCGCGTCGCAGACCAAGACGCCCGAGACTCCCTGATCGTGCTGCAGGGAGCGAGCTGGGCGGACTACCAGCGGATCCTCGAACTCCGCGGGGAGCACGCCAGCCCGCGGATCGCGTTCCTCGAGGGGGCGCTGCAGCTCGCGAGTCCTTCCCGCCGCCACGACTTCGTCAAGTCCATGCTCGGTCGCCTCGTCGAAGCCTGGTGCATGGAGCACGAGACCGACGTGACCCCCTACGGCTCCTGGACGCTCGAGAACAAGGAGGCTGAGCGCGGGGTCGAGCCCGACGAGTGCTACGTGGTCGGCGACGACCCCGACCCTACCCAACCGGACCTGGCGATCGAGGTCGTGATCACGAGCGGTGGGGTCGACAAGCTCGAGATCTACCGCAAGCTTGGCGTGCGCGAGGTCTGGTTCTGGGAGGCGGGCCAGCTGAGCTTGCACGCGCTGCGCGGTGAGGCCTACGAATCGATCGCGGCCAGCGAGCTGCTCGAGGGAATCGACCTGGCGCAGCTGCTGCGCTTCGTAGACGTGCAGCCCATGACCCGCGCCGTGCGCGCCTACCGCGCCGAGCTCCAGGGCGGCGGCGCGAAGGACCACTAGTTCCAGCGCGACTCGGCGTAGACGAGCCAGCCCATGCTGAGGCGGGCGAGCTCGATCCCGTCCAGCCAGCCGATCGAGGTGTTGGGGTGCAGCTCGGTCCAGGTCTGCTCGCGGTAGAGCAGCAGCTCACCCCCGTCCTCGCTGAGCAGGAGCACGCCCTCGCGCATCGAGGGGCCCTCCTTGACGACGCCGTGGCGGGTCTCGCCCTGCTCGGCCCGAGCCTGGCCGCGCAGGCTCAGCTCGAGGCCCTCGAGCTCCCACTCGTCGCCCGTCGCCTCGACCTCGGCTTCGCCGAAGCCGCGGTAGGTGAGCGAGTCCTGGCCGTGGACTCGCGGGCCGCCGTCCCGCTCGAGGGGGAAGTCGACGGCGCGCTTGGTCTCGCCGCCGAGCTGGACCTGGGCGTGGGGCATGGCGCCGTAGGCGCGTGAGATCGCGCGGGCCAGGGTGCTCTGGCTGGGGATCGTGCCGTCCTGGGGCGCCTCGAGCTCGGACTCGCGCGCAGCCTGCTCGACGATCGAGCTCCACTCGTAGACCTCGACCTCGCCCTTGGCGGAGACGGTGTAGCTGAAGCGCTTGCCGACGAGCTTGGTCAGGAGGGGCGCGAGCGGGATCGGGCCGTGGCCGAGGCGGAGGAAGCGCGAGAGGGACTTGGTGTTGAAGCCGATCCCGGTCGGGAGCTGAAGGTCGAGGCAGGTCAGGGTGGCCTCGATCCTGGCGCCGCCCTGGGGGAAGACCTCGGCGACCCGCGCGTCCCAGGTCACGCCGAGGTGGGCGCGCCAGTCCTTGACCTTGGTCGAGAGCTCTATGAAGCACTGGGCGCCTTCGACCCGGGTCGCGTTGGCGCGGAAGCGGGGGGTGGCGTCGAGGGGGCTGGGCGGGCTGGCGCAGCCGGCGCAGGCGAAGAGGGTCAGCGCGAGGAGGGCGGGGCGGGTGAACATGAAGGGCTCCTGGGTGCGAGTTGGCCTCCCGACGAAGGCGGCCCTATCCCTCTTCAAAAGCGGGATTTGCGTCGAGATCCGACACTCGAGCGACCGAATTGGGCTCATTCTTCGCTGGCCCGCTGCGCGGGCCTCGTCGCCTGCGGCGAGATAGAAATCGCTCGGACAGGCCCGCATGAACCACAACGCTCCTTCACGACGCGCGAGGCCTGTCCTCCCGATTTCCCGCGCAGCGGGCCTCGAGCTGGTGCAGGTTCTCTCCCTGGCCGACCGCGATCAGGGTGTCCCCTTCGCGCAGCACCGTGTCGGCCGAGGGGTTGAAGAGCATCGTCCCGTCCTTGCGCTTGACCGCGACGAGGATCAGGTCGAGCTCGGTCCGGATCGGGCTGCGGCGCAGCGAGAGCCCCGCCAGGGGCGAGCCCTCGCGGATTCGGATCTGCTCCATGTCGATCTCGAGCTCGCGGCCCATGGCGAAGTCGAGGAAGTCCTGCACGGCGGGGCGCAGGATCGCCTGGCTGAGGCGGAGGCCGCCGACGTGGTAGGGAGCGATCACCTTGGTGGCGCCCGCGCGGCGCAGCTTCTTGATGCTCGCCTCCTCGAGCGCGCGCGCGATGATCGTCAGCTCGGGGTTCATTTGGCTGGCGGTCAGGCAAATGAACACGTTCATGGCGTCGGTCTCGACCAGCGAGACCAGGCCGGCGGCCCGCTCGATCCCCGCCTCCTCGAGCAGCTCTTCGTGCGTCGCGTCGCCGGGCAGGTAGAGGTAGCCCGAGTGCTCGGCGGCCTGCAGGCGCTCGGGGTCGCGCTCGATCACGACGAAGGCGGGTTGGCGCTTGCTGTCGATCAGCTCCTGGGCGA
Source organism: uncultured bacterium (assembly GCA_937911525.1). Taxonomy (GTDB): domain Bacteria; phylum Planctomycetota; class J058; order J058; family J058; genus NORP233. Next base: position 21,278 of record CALDQK010000393.1, on the reverse strand, counting down.
CGTACTCGCCCATGCGTCCGTAGCCGCAGATGATCCAGTGTCCTTCGAGGGCCTTGATCTGCTTCTCCAAGCGGCGTCTCCCCAGGTAGCGGCCGAGCTCGCCGCTGATCACGGACTCGATGAAGCTACCGGTCGCAAACGCTACCAGCACCAATCCGCTGATGATGATCAGGGTGGTGAACACGCGCCCCGGCGTGCTGAGCGGGTGGATCTCGGTGAAGCCGACGGTGCTGACCGTGATCACGGTCTGATAGAAGCCGTCGAAGATCGTGAAGTTCTCTTCGAGCGCCCAATAGCCCAGCGTCCCCACCAGGACCAGCAGGAGGAGCAGGCCGAGCGCGAGGCGCAGCCGCGCCTGCGGAGCGAGGCCGTCGTTTCGAGGACGCCAATGGGTGGCCACGGCGCAATGTTACGTCGCGCGAGGGCCTCGGGCTCAGGTCAGGTGCTCAGATCCGGTGGCCGAGCGTCTTGAGCCACTCCAGCCACCCTTCCTGGAAGCCGTGGGTGTCGATCTTGTCGAGCTGATCCAGCTTGCCGTCGGGCGTGAAGCCGCCGATCCAGCGTTCGTTGGCGGGGATCGCCAGGCGGGACTCGATCTGGCTCTTGTCCACGATCTCGACCCCCTTCCCTGAGCGGTGTTCGCCCTGCTCGTCCTTGTACCAGCGCTTGCGCTGCTCGCTGACCTTCTGGCCGTGGTTGTGGAGCTCGTAGAGCTTGGCGTTGAGGTCGTTGAGGGTCTTGGTGCCGCGGGTGTTGAGGTCCTTGATGATCTCTTCGATCTGCTTGTAGAGCTTCTCGAGCTCCTTGCGGCAGTCCTTGACCAGCTGCTTGGCCGCCTTGCGATCCGCGCCCTTCATGGCGGGATCCTGCTTGCCCTTGCCCGTCAGCTTGGGGTCGGTGCGATCGATGAAGGCCTCGGCCTCGCGCGCGAGGCGGACCGCCTTGCCGAAGGCCAGGCCGAGCTGGTTGGCCTGCTTGACCAGCTCGCGGCGGTGGCCGTCCCATTGGACGTAGCAGCCGCGCAGGGTGTTGTACTCCTCGATCAGCAGGTTCTCGTAGTGCACGACCTGATCGAGGCCGACCCGGCGCTTGTAGTAGGCCTTGAAGATATCGCTCGCGAAGAACTGCTTGACGACACGACCCAGGCGCGTGGTCAGGGCGCCGGTGGCTGCGTCCCAGCGCTCCTTGCCTTCGAGGTAGGTCCAGAGCTTGCCGCCGAGGTTATCGACCAGGCTGAAGACGCTGTAGGCCACGATCGCGGCGCCGGCGGGGCCGGTCGAGGCGGCGACCACCCACTGGCCGAGCATCTGGGAGGCGAGTCCGCCCGCCGAGAAGGCGCTGCCCTTGGTCGCGAAGGTGACGGTGGTGTAGACGGTCGAGTAGGGGTCGTAGAGCGTCTCCTTGAGCCCCTTGCCGACGCCGTAGCTCGTCTCGAGCCGGGAGGCGGCCTTCTTGTGCTTGCTCTTCCAGCCGGAATACCAGCGCTTGGCCTTGTCGACCGTCTTCCGCTTCATCCAGCCGGTGGTGTAGTACTCCAGCTTGCTCATGGCGTACATGTCGCCGCCGAGCTCGTAGGGGACGCGGATCTGGTAGGCCTTGAACAGGCTGTTGAGGTCGTAGAGGCGCTTGCTCTCGAGGCGCTTGGCCTCGCTCTCGAAGTGTTTCCAGGGGTTGACCTTGCCGCCGCAGGGGCAGCGGGTCGACTGGAGGGTCTCCGGCCAGCGCCCGCAGGTGCTGCACTTGCCCTTGCCGAGGGCCTGGAACACGAGGTCGTTGAGGGCCTTGGCCGTGGCCGCCTCGATCAGCTGCATCCGGCGCTCGAGCTGCTCCTGCTCGTGCCGCGTCAGCAGATCCATCCACGAAGTCACGTCGGGCATGTCGTAAGGATACTGGATGCCCACGCGAGGGTTCCGGCTCCTCAAGGCGTTGGCAGGCGTGGGCTTGCGTCAGCCGGAGTAGCATTCGCGCTTCATGTCTCAGCCGCCGCTGCTCACGCGCGAGTTCCTGCTCTTGGTCCTGGGGCACTTCCTGCAGGCGCTGGGCTTCTCGTCCATGCTCCTGCTGCCGCTCTATCTCGAGCACCTGGGAGCAGACCGGGGGCAGATCGGCAGCCTGATGGCCCTGGCCGCGCTGGGCGGCCTCCTCTCGCGCCCCGTCGCCGGCTGGGCCCTCGACCGCTACGGGCGCAAGCCCACGGTGCTCTTCGGCACGCTGCTGCTCGTCTCGAGCATGGCCTTGCTCTACGGAGTCGAGGACCTCGGCTGGCTGATCGTGGTCGATCGCCTGCTGATCGGGGTCGCCGTGGGGACCCTGTTCACGGGCTACTTCACCTGGGCGAGCGACCTGATCCCCGCCGAGCGGCGCACCGAGGGGATCGCGCTCTTCGGGGTCTCGGGGCTGCTCCCGATCGGGTTGAACGCCTTCGTGGGGACGCTGAACCTGCCTCCCGAGCGCCTGCCGACCCTGTTCCTGATGCTGGGGGGCCTGATCGGGCTCTCGCTCCTGGTCGTGCTCCCGCTGCCCGAGACCTTGGCTGCCGACGAGCGGGTCGGGAGCGGGGAGGGCGGCCTCGCGCTGCGCTCGCTGCTCACGCGTCAGCTGGCGCCGGTCTGGTTGGCGACGGCGACCTTCGCTGGCTTGGTGGGCCTGTTCTTCGCCTTCGCGACGGTGACCGCCAAGGCGCGCGGGATCGCCAGCCCGCCGAGCCTGTGGCTGAGCTACTCCCTGGGCGCGGTCGGGGTGCGCCTGCTCGGCGGGCGTCTGCCTGATCGGGTCGGACCGCACAACCTCGTCGCGCCGGCGCTGGGGCTCTACGTGCTGGCGCTGCTGGTGTGCGCGCGCGGCGAGAGCCGCGAGGCCTTCCTCTTGGCGGGGCTCCTGGGCGGGCTCGCGCACGGCTACTGCTTCCCGGTCCTGGTCGGACAGGTCGTGGATCGCTCGCCGGCGCGCTACCGCGGCTCCGCCATGGCGGCGTTCACGGCGCTCTGGCAGGCGACGGAGCTGGTCCTGCCGCCCCCCGCGGGTCGCTTCGCCGACGCGCACGGGGACGCGGCGATGTACCTGCTCGCGGCGAGCGCGGCCGTGGTCGGCCTGGGGGCTTGGGCTGCCTTGGAGGGGCGCTTTGGAGAGGGTCCCTCGCCTGCGCTGGTGACGCCAGCGGTCGCCCTGGCTGCTGAGGGCGGGGCTGGCGAGGGCGGGGCGCCGGAGGGCCTGAGGTGAACGTCGACGCGTGGTTTCCGCTCGCCGTGGCGAGCCGTGAGCTAGAGGTCAGCGCGGAGGCGCGCGCCGCCATGCTGGCCGACCTCGCGCCGAGCGTGGCGCAGGCCGCGGCGCAGCGGCGCCCCGGCGTGGCCTGGACGGGCGACGTCAACGAGGCGGGGGGGCTCCACCGGCGGCCCGCCTTCGCGTGGCTCTGCGGGGAGATCGCGCGCGAGGCCCGCGCCTTCGCGGCGGTCCTCGGGTGCGAGGTCGAGCGGCTGCGCTTCTCCTACCTGCAGACCTGGGCGGTTCTGTGCGGACCGGGGGAGGCGGTGGCTAGTCACACTCACCGCGGCGCGAGCTTGAGCGCGGTCTACTACCTGCAGGTCCCCGAGGGCGCCGGCGGAGAGCTGGTGTTCGAGTGCTTGAGTCAGCCCAACTGGCTGGGACGGGGCTTCGGCGAGCGCGGCAGCCCGCTGGGCGCCACGAGCAACGCCTTCAACCAGCGAGAGGTCAGCTACCGCCCGCGGGAGGGGCGGCTCCTGCTCTTCCCTGCCCAGGCGCCCCACGCGGTCCGTGCCTACGAGGGCGAGGAGCTGCGGATCTCGATCACCTTCGACCTCGGAATCACTCCGGCCGAGGGGGGCGCGGCGGAGGGAGACCCCTTCCTCGAGGGGTGAGTCCGGCTCAGCTCGAGCCGGGCGACGCCCAGGCGACGAGCTCGGCGACGACCTCGGGCAGAGGGCGAGCGGCGTCGACCACGGCCCCCGCGACCTCGCGGTAGAGGGGGTCGCGCGCGGCGAGCACGGCCTGGGCTTCGGCGAGGGGGCCACCCTCGACGAGGGGTGGCCGCTCCTCCTCGGCGTCGGCGGAGACCCGCGCGGCGAGGACCTCGGGGTCGGCGTGGAGGTAGGCGACCTCGGCGGCCTGGCGCAGGAGGAGGCGGTTCTGCGGGAGGAGCACCACGCCCCCGCCGGTGGCGATCACGACGCCGCGCTCGGCGCCCGAGAGGAAGGCGAGCGCGAACTCGAGCACGCTCGCCTCGTGCTGGCGGAAGGCGGGGAGGCCCTCTGCGAGGAGCTCGGGGATCGAGCGGCCGCAGCGCCGCTCGAGGGCGCGGTCGAGGTCGACGAAGGTCCGCTCGAGGCGCTCGGCCAGGAGCGCTCCTGCGCTCGTCTTGCCGGCGCCGCGCGGACCGACCAGGCAGAGCGGCCGGCGGAGGCCGGGCAGGTCACTCGCGCCCAGGTCGCTCGCGTTCGGGGCGGACATGGACGCCTAGGGCCGCGGGCGACCCTTGGGGGGTCGGCGGACGCCGCTCTCGTTGGGGCGCGGCGCGCGGCGGCTGCCTGGAGCGGCCTTGCCCTTGCCTTTGCCCTCCGGGGGCGGGCCGCGGCGAACGCCGCTCTCGTCGGGGCGACGGGGTCGTCCGCCTTGGCTCGGCGGCCGGCGACCGGGGGGGCGGGGGCCCTGCGGTGGGGGGCCCTGCGGTGGGGGGACGGGACCTCGGACCGAGCTGCTGCCGCTCAGATCGCGGCGGCGCTGGGCCTCGAGCTTGCGCTCGTGGCGCATCCGCTTGGCGAGCTCGGGCAGGCCGTCGCAGCCCGTGAAGCGGTCGGGCGTGAGGTAGCGGGCCGGGATCCCGAAGAATTTCTTGTCGACGAGCACGATCAGGTAGGGCAGCGCGTCGGGCCCGCGCAGGTTCTCTGGGTTGAACAGGAACACGCGCGGGGGGATCAGGAAGCTGGGCAGGGTGAAGGCGCCCTCTGCCGGCTTGAAGTAGCTCCCGGCGATCTCGCCGGGGTTGCCAGGCATGACGTCCTGGCTGGTCGCGAGCAGCTCTTCGACGAAGTTGGGCGCCATGGTCAGCAGCGACTTGCGCCCCTCCCACTCGCACGCGAAGAGGGGAGGGTGATCGACGAGGTGCCGGTCGTCTCCCTCTCCCACGTAGTACTGCACACCAACTCCCCGCTCTCGCGTGCCTGGACTATAGCCTCTGGGCTGGTCGCTGTCGTGTGAGCCCGAGGGGGGGCTTGGCCGAGGGCTGCCTTGGGCCGAGAATGCCCGCATGAGCGACCTCGTCCTCGGCGATCGATACCGGGTCCTGCGCAAGCTGGGCGAAGGCGGCATGGCGGAGGTGTTCCTCGTCGAGGACGCCCTCGAGGAGCGACCCCTCGCGCTGAAGCTGCTCAAGCCGGGAGAGGAGGGCAGCCGCGACTACTTCATGCACGAGTTCCGCGTGCTGGCGCGCCTCAGCCACCCGAACCTGATCGCGGTCCAGGACTTCGGCACCGCGACCCTCCCCGGCGAGGAGGGCGAGCGCTGCTACTACACCTGCGAATACCTCGAGGGCGAGGACCTCTACGCGGCGACCGAGCAGCTCGACTTCGAGGGGCTCTACGACGTGGTCGGGCAGGTGCTCGAGGCCTTGGCCTACATCCACGACCGCGGCCTGGTGCACTACGACGTCAAGCCCGAGAACGTGAACGTCATGACGGTGCCCGCCACGCGGCCGGGAATGCGCGCCCAGCACAAGGTCAAGCTGGTCGACTTCGGGCTGACGGGGGAGGCGACCACTCGGCGGGGCGCGAAGATCAAGGGGACGGTGCACTACGTGGCGCCGGAGGTGGCCAAGTCGCTGCCCGCGGACCGGCGCGCCGACCTCTACTCGCTGGGGATCACGCTCTACTACGTGGCGACGCGCAGCCTGCCCTACGACGGCAACTCGGCCTTCTCGATCATTCGCAAGCACATCGAGCGGATCCCGCAGCCGCCGACCGCGATCCGGGCCGACGTGCCGGAGGCCTGGGCGGCCTTCGTGCTCAAGCTGATCGAGAAGGAGCCGCAGAACCGCTACGCGTCGGCGCCGGAGGCCCTGGCCGACCTCAGCCGCCGCCTGGGCAAGCCCTACACCGCGAGCGCTCCCAGCGGCGCGAGCAGCGGCGACGAGGCGCTCTCGCCGGCCTTCGTGGGGCGGAGCCAGGAGCTCGACCAGCTGGTGAGCGGGCTGCCCCGGAGCGACCTGGACTCGACCACGGTGTTCTGGGTCGAGGGCGAGGAGGGGATCGGCAAGACGCGCCTGGTGCGAGAGCTGAAGGTGCGCGCGCAGCTGCTGGGCGTCCCCTTCCTGCACGCGGCCTGCGTGCGCGAGGGTGAGCAGCCCTTCCTGCGGGTGCTGCGCATGGCGCTGACCTTGCCCGCGGCGCGCGAGCTCTCGCCGACCTACGCCCCGGCGCTGGGGGCGCTCTTCCCGGGGCTGCTCGGGGGCGAGGAGCGGGCGCGCTTGCAGGACGTGGACGACCTGCGCGCGGCCATGGATCAGGTCGTGGCCTTCTTGCTCGCCCTGGCCGAGCGCGCGCCCTATGCGCTGGTGCTCGAGGACGTGCGGCGGGCCAACGAGATCTCGGTCGGCTTGCTGGGCATGTTCCTGCGCGCCTTGATCAACGAGCGGAACCGCGGCGGCGACGTGCCGGTGCTGGTGGCGCTCACCGATCGCCTGGGCACGGTCAGCGCCGAGAGCAGCGCCTTGGCCGAGGGGATCCCCGAGGATCTGCAATACGAGGTCGGCGAGGACCTGAGCGAGATTCGTCGCCTGCTCGACAACGCGGGGCTGCTGACCTCGCTGGCGCTCTTCCGCCTGGGCAAGATGGAGAGCGCCGAGCTGGTGCAGAGCATGCTGGCGCTGCCCGAGCCGCCGCCGCGCCTGTGCGCCACGATCCACGCCGCGACGGGCGGGAACCCGCTCTTCGTCGAGGAGCTGGTCAAGAGCCTGATGGATGACGGGGTGCTCGCGCTGCGCCAGACCGAGCTCGACCTGGCCGACCTGGAGCGGATCCGGCCGCCGCGCAGCCTGGAGGAGCTGCTCGGCCAGCGCCTGGCCAAGATGCCCGAGGACCCGCGCGCCGTGCTGGTGGCGCTGGCGGTGCTGGTGGCTCCCTCGCCCCTGCGGCTGGTGTCGCTCACGGCCAAGCGCTCGGTCGAGTCGACCCTGGACGCGTTGGACGTGCTGATCCGCCGTCAAATGGTCCAGCGGCTGGACGACGACACGGGCGGGCCCCCGCGCTACAAGCTCTCTCACGGCCAGGTGCAGCGGGCCGTGCTGGGCTCGATCAGCCGGCGCGCGCTGGAGGCGACGCACCGGCGGGCCATGGCGGCCCTGCAGGAGCTGACGGACGAGGAGGAGCGCGAGGCGGTGGTGGAGCGCCTGGCTCGCCACGCGCACGAGGGCGGGGAGCTGGCCGAGGCGCTCGACTACGCGACGCGGGCGGGGGTCCAGGCGCAGGAGCGCGGCAACCCGCAGCAGGCCATCGAGCTCCTCGATCGCGCGCTGGAGATGCTGCGCTGGGACGAGGTCCTGACCGACCCCGCCGAGCGGCGGCGGCGCGAGCTGCTGGTGTTGACGAAGCTGAGCGAGGTCCTGGCGACGGTCGGGCGCTACGGCGACGCGGTGCAGGCGCTCGAGGAGCTGCTCGCGCTCGGCGACGAGGTGGTCGGGGAGGCGGCGGTGTGGGCGCGCCGGCGCCTGGGTGATCTCGCCCTGCGTCAGGGGAAGGTGGCCGAGGCGCGGCGCTGGCTGGCCGAGGCGCTCGATCGCACGGCCGAGGATCCGGTAGCGCTCAAGCCCGAGCGCGCTCGCGTGCTCGAGGTCATGAGCCGGATCTCGCTCTGGCGGGGGGACTACCTCAAGGTGATCACCCTCGCGGGCGAGGCGGTGGAGCTCTTTCGCGAGCTCGGTCGCCGGCGCGACACGATCTGGGCGCTGAACATCCTCGCCACGACGGAGTATTTTCGCGGCGAGTTCGCGCGCGCGGCGGAGCACCTGCGCGAGTGCCTGGGCCTGCTCAAGGACGAGGCCCCTGACTTCCGCGGGCCCTTGAGCCGGCTGGGGCTGGGCGAGCCGACGCTGAGCGACCTCGACCGCCGCCTCGGCGACTTCCTGCGAGGCGGGCGCGAGCTGGTGCGGCCGGCGGGAGACGGCTTCGGGATGGTGATCAGCTACTCCGTGCTGGGCACCTACGTCGACCTCGAGGGTCGAAGCGAGGACGCGATCGCGTTCTACGAGGCGTCGATCGCGGCCTACCAGCGCCTCGGTGACGCGCACCACCTGGCCCTCGCGCAGAACGACCTCGGCGTCTACCTGCGCCACCAGGGGCAGCTGGCCAAGGCGCGCGAGGCCCTCGAGACTTCGCTCGCGATCCACGAGGTGAGTCAGGACCGGCAGGGCGGGGCGGTGACGCTCATGAACCTGGCGCTCTTGCTGCTCGCGCTCGGGGACAACGAGGGCGCGCGGAGGCGGGCCAAGCGCGCGCTGCAGATCGCCCGTGACATCGGGATCGTGTGGCTCACGGGGCACTGCCACCGGGTCCTGGGCCTCGCGCGCGCGCGCAAGCGCTCCTGGGGCGAGGCGGACCGCGAGCTCTCGCGCGCGGCGGGCGTGTTCCGCATGGTCGGGAACCAGCGCAGCTTGGCGGACCTGCTCCTGGATCGGGCCGAGATCGCCTTGCTCTCGGGGGAGCCGAAGAGCGCCAAGAAGCACCTCGAGCGCGCCTCGCAGGGCGGCTTCGAGGGTGCCGCGGACCACCGCTGCCGGGTGCGTTTGATCAAGGGCTGGCTGAACCTCCCCGAGGACCCCCAGCGCGCGGTCGACGACTTCGACTCGGCGCTCGACCTCGCCGAGCGCGCGCGCGTGGCCGAGCTCCAGCTCGAGGCCCGCCGCGCGCTGGCCCGGGCCTGCGTTCAGCTGGGGACGCTTCGCATGGCGCAGCAGCACCTGGACCGCGCGCACGACCTCGGGGCGAGGCTCACCGAGGGCCTCGACTCCCGCTCGCGCGAGCAGTTCGAGCGCAGCCCTGGCGGCCAGCTCGAGCGCGAGACGAGCCGGCTCCTGGTCGAGCGCTCCCTCGAGGACTGAGGCCCGCCCGCGCCCGCTCTCGCCCCGACGCGGGCAGGCTTGGCGGGCGCCACTCGAGTGGTGGAGTGAGCGCCGGTCGCTTCGCTCCGGCGAGCTGCCCGAGGTCCACACCTCCGTGGACCAGTGGGGCGACGACCGCCGCGGCATTCGCGCTCCGCTCGCGAGCGCCTTCCGCGCCCCGCCCTCGCCGAGCTGGGCCTTCGGTTTTATCGAAGTTTTCGTCAGGTGCTTTCGCGTTATCGAGCGCGCGGGGGCCTGCCACCCTGCTACCTGGAGGAGCGCATGCCGCAAGAATCGCTTGGCCTCTGGTTCCGCTTCGTCCGCTGGGTGCGCAATCGCTTCTATCAGCCCGTCGGCGAGCAGAGCGATCCGCCTCGCCGGGACGAGGTCGGCAGCGCGGCCCACCGCCTCGCCGATCGCTACGCCTCCCTGCTCTGATCCGAGAGCCGCGGTGCTCGTTCAGTAGGCGCACTTCCTGCTCGCTCGTGCAAGCATCGGCCACGGGGAGCGAGGCCGGCTCGGCTTGACCAGCCTCCACCTGCAGCCCAGGGCCGTCGTGCTCGCGCTTGCTCAGCCGCGAGACCTGCCGGAGCCCGCAGCGCTGCTGTCGCTGAGCCCTTCGCGGAGCACGAGGAGCGAGAGCTCCGGCTCACTCAATCGCTCACGACCCTCCGCGCCGGTCCGAGTCTACCGCCCCTTGGCGAGGCGACATTGGCCGCCACACTGGGGTGAGTGGACGAGCGACTACGCAACCTGGGGCGAGGCGAGGGCTTCGAGGCCGAGGCGGCCCTGCTGCGGGCGCGCCTGCGCGGGGGTGACCTGAGCGAAGCCCGGCTCGAGGCCGCCGCGGCTCTGGGAGACCTCGCCGCGGCCGCTGCCCTCGGCGCAGCACCCGGCCCGGCCTCCCCGGCCCTGGTGCTCGTGGCCTTCGGCGAGCTCGGGCGGGAGGGAATGCTCCGCCTCGCGGACGGGCTGCTCTCCCTGCACGGCGACCCCCTCGAGGAAGCTGCCGCTCACGCGCGCGACGTGATCCGCGGACGCCTGCGCGGCGACGAGGAGGAGGACCTCGCCGAGCTCTTCGTGGCCGCCATGGTCCCCACCCTGCAGGGGCGCAGCTCGACGCAGGTCTTGAGCGTCCTGATGGCCGCCGCGATCCTGGACGCGGAGCGGGCCGGGGGCGCGCACCAGGAGGCGGTCGAGGGCTACCTCGCCGCTCGCCGGGGCGAGGGGAGCGCGTCCGAGCGCGCCCTGGAGAGCGCGACGAGGCTGCTCCTCCCGGCCCTCGAAGAGGGGTGGCCCGAGCAGGCGCCCGCCCTGCGGGCGCACCTCGAGGGCTGGCTGCTGGGCGCGGATCGCTGAGGTCGTGCGTCTGCGGGCGCACATTCGCGCACGGCGCTCAAGGAGCGGGCTGGCTGAGGTCGATAGGGGGGGCGAGGAGCAAAGCGCCCATGATCAACCGCCACCGCCAGACCCGGATCATTCCTGCTGCGGCGCGCCCTGGGGCCCGCCCTGCCGGGAGGAAGGTGGGGGGCCCGAGCGACTCGGAGCTGACGATCCGCTGGTTCACCCCGCGGGGGCGGAGCGTGATCGCTGACCTCGCCGACGAGCTCCGGAACGGGGACGGCGGCGCCCTGGGCGAGATCGTGGCGGAGCTGCGCCGCCCCGGCTGCGCCGAGGGCGCGGTCGATCTGCGGGGGATCGATCTGCGCGGGGCGGAGCTGGCCAACGCTCCCCTGAACGGGGCAGACCTCCGCGGAGCCCGCCTCGCCGGCGCGGACCTCTCGCGCGCCCAGCTGCGTGGGGCGAAGCTCTCCCGGGCCAACCTGCGCGGGGCGAAGCTGATCGGCGCCGACCTCGGCGAGGCGGACCTCTCTCGGGCCGACTTGCGAGACGCCGACCTGACGGAGGCTTGCCTGGAGGAGGCCGAGGTCGAGGGGACCAAGCTGAGCGGGGCTTCCCTGCGGCGGACCTTCGTCGGGGACCTCGACCTGGCCGCCGCGCACACGAGCGGGGCCGACCTCGAGCAGGTGCGGCGGGAGCGCTACGTCCCGACCCGGCCTCGCTCCGCGCGACGTCAGAGCCTCGGGGCGCCTCCCTGCTCGGAGCCCGTGCCCGCCGCGACTCGGAGCTTCCGCTCCTCGGGCATTCACGACCTGCCCTCCCGCCCCGCGGCGCCGCCCATCCGGGCTCGCTCGAGCTCCAGCCTCGACGAGGCGCTGGCCCGCCTCCTCATCGAGCGGGCGGGGGTCAGCGAGCTGCGGGCCGTGATCGATGGGCGCGAGGTCGTCCTCTTCAAGGAGCAGGCGGTCCGGCGCGTCGCCTAAGCGATTGCCAGGGCTTAACTTGAGGCCGGCGGGGAGCTCCTCGCCGGCCTAACTTCAATCCTTGCCTGCCCCTGAGGGCTCCTTATACTGCCCGCTTCCTCTGAGTCCTCGCCCACGGTTCGTTCCGTGGGCTCACGGACTCGTTCGACCATCCCGGACTCGTCCTGGATCCCTGCAGATCTCTGCAGGTAAAGCCAACTGCGGGCCCAGCGCGCTAACGCACGCTGATTCCCCGCAGAAGGTGGTAGGCCATGTTCAATCAGCTCAGCGAGAGCCTGCAAGGGGCGCTTGGCCGCCTCACGTCTGGCGGGAAGCTGACGGAGAAGAACATCGACGAGGGCCTGCGCGAGGTGCGCAAGGCGCTCCTCGAGGCCGACGTGTCCATCGCGGTCGTGCGCGAGTTCGTCGAGCGGGTCAAGGACGCCGCCGTCGGCGAGAAGGTGATCGAGGGCGTCAACCCCAGCCAGCAGATCGTGAAGGTCGTCAACGACGAGCTCGTGCGGCTGATGGGCCCGATCGACACCCGGATCCAGGAGGCCCCTCCTGGTCAGGGCCCGACCCTGATCATGATGGTCGGCCTCCAGGGCTGCGGCAAGACGACCACCACCGGCAAGCTGGCCAAGTACCTCGTCGAGAAGAAGAAGCGCAAGCCCCTCCTCGTCGCGGCCGACCTTCAGCGGCCCGCCGCGATCGACCAGCTCAAGGTCCTCGGCGAGACCCTCGGGGTCCCCGTCTACAGCGAGAAGCCCGGCACCCAAAAGAAGGGCCTGACGGGCATGTTCAAGCGCGGCACGCAGGCCGCGCTGGTGTGCCAGAACGGGCTCAAGCACGCCCGCGAGACCGGCCGCGACATCGTCATCCTCGACACCGCGGGCCGGCTCCAGATCGACGAAGAGCTCATGGCCGAGCTCTCCGACGTCAAGACCCGCCTCAAGCCGCAGAACGTGTTCCTCGTCTGCGACGCCATGACGGGGCAGGACGCGGTCAAGTCCGCCAAGGGCTTCAACGACCAGCTCGACGTCGACGGCGTGATCCTGACCAAGCTCGACGGCGACGCCCGCGGCGGGGCGGCGCTCTCGATCAAGGCCGTCACCGGCAAGACGATCAAGTTCATCGGCACGGGCGAGAAGCTCGATCGCCTCGAAGAGTTCCGCCCCGAGGGCATGGCTCAGCGGATCCTCGGCATGGGCGACGTGGTGCGCCTCGTCGAGATCGCCCAGGAGCACATCAAGCAGGAGGACGCCGAGAAGAGCGCCCACCGGCTGATGACCGGCAAGTGGAACTTCGACGACTTCCTCAATCAGCTGCAGATGGTCAAGAAGATGGGCCCGCTCAAGCAGCTGATGGGCATGATCCCAGGCATGTCCAACATGATGGGCGGGATCGAGCTCACCGGCGACGAGCTGAAGCCGGTCGAGGCGATCATCAGCTCCATGACCAAGCAGGAGCGCAAGGACCCCGACCTGCTCAGCGGCCGCACGGCCGGCAGCCGCAAGCGGCGGATCGCCAAGGGCAGCGGCTGCGACGTCCGCGACGTCAACAACCTGGTCAAGCAGTTCAAGGCCATGAAGCGCATGGTCGCCCAGTTCCAGAACATGGGCGACCTGAGCTCGCTCATGACGCCAGGCGGGATCGAGAAGGCTCTCCCCCAGCTGCCGGGCGGCAAGGCCCTGATGAGACAGAACCAGCGGCGAGGCGGCGTGAAGCCAGACCGCAAGAAGCAGAAGCAGAATCGCAGAAAGAACAAGCGCAAGCGGCGCAAGTAGCCCGCTGCGCAACGTATTCGAGGAGCTAGCAATGGCAGTTCGACTGAGGCTGAAGCGGCTTGGCCGCAAGAACCGCGCCTTCTTCCGCATGGGCGCCTTCGACTCGCGCACGCGTCGTAACGGACGCGCGATCGAGGAGCTGGGTAACTACGACCCGCACCTCGAGGACGAGGGTAAGAAGTACAACCTCAACCGCGAGCGGATCGAGTATTGGCTGAGCGTGGGCGCCAAGCCCACCAACACGGTCGCTTCGATCCTGCTCAGGAACGGGATCTCGATCCCGGGCTCGCAGAAGCAGCGCGGTCTGACCCCCGAGGAGCGCGTGGAGCGCGAGGCGCTCAAGGCCGAGAAGGCCAAGAAGCGTGAGCTGGCGCGTCAGCGCAAGGCGATCCAGCAGGCGGCGGGCAAGCAGAAGCTGAGCAAGGCGGAGAAGCGCGCGGCCAAGAAGGCCGGCGGGCTCTAAGCCAACCTCGGGGTCCTCACCCAGGAGGAGGAGCGGGTGCGAATCGACGTCCTGACCCTCTTCCCGGGCATGTTCGAGGGCTTCCTCGAGGAGGGAATCGTCCGTGTGGCCCGGAGCAAAGGCCTGCTGGACGTCGTCACGCACGACTTCCGCGCCTTCGCCACCGACAAACACCGCAGCGTCGACGATCGCCCTTATGGAGGAGGTCCTGGCATGGTCCTGATGTGCGGGCCCGTGTTCGCGTGCGACGAGTCAGTCGTCGCCGCGGGGCGGGCTGCGGGTCAGGAGGGGGAGCCCAAGCGGATCATGCTCACGCCTCAGGGGCGCCGGCTCGACCAGGACCTGCTGGAAGAGCTGCACCAGGAACCTTGGCTGAGTGTGCTCTGCGGGCACTACGAGGGGTTCGACGAACGGATTCGAGAGGGGCTGGAGCCCCTGGAGGTGTCGATCGGGGATTACGTGCTCTCGGGCGGAGAGGTGCCTGCGATGGTGCTGATCGACGGCATCACCCGCCTCTTGCCCGGCGCGCTCGGACACCCCGACGGAGCGAGGAGTGACAGCTTTGCCTGCGGACCCCTGCTGGAGGGGCCGCAATACACCCGCCCGCGGGTGTTTCGGGACATGGAGGTTCCAGCGGTGCTGCTCTCGGGCGACCACGGCGCGGTCGCACGGTGGCGGCACGAGCAGGCAGAGCTCAGGACACAAGCGCGACGACCCGATCTGCTCGGGCGCGCAGACGAGAACGAACACACGAGTCAATAGGAGCCAATCATGAGCAACAACGACGTGATGCTGCAGCTCGAAGAGCGAAACGTCAGCAAGGACGCCGTCCCCGAGATGGAGATCGGCGACACCGTGGACGTGCACGTCCGCATCACCGAGGGCGACAAGAGCCGCATCCAGGTCTTCACCGGCACGGTGATCGGGGTCAAGGGCGGCGGGCTGCGCAAGAGCTTCACCGTCCGACGGATCGTGGACGGTGAGGGCGTCGAGCGCACCTTCCCCTTCCACTCGCCCAACGTCGTCAAGGTCGAGACCAAGCGCCACGGCGTCGTCCGTCGCAGCAAGCTTTACTTCCTGCGCGACCGCGTCGGCAAGGCGACCCGCCTCAAGGAGCGGATCGTCCTCAAGAAGAAGGCCGACGACGCGCCCAAGAAGAAGCGCCGCAAGCGCGGCAAGAAGGCCAAGGAGGAGCGCCTCGCGCGCGCCGCGGCCGAGGGCGGCGCCAAGCCGAAGAAGCGCAAGAAGGGCAACAAGAAGGCCGAGGCCAAGGCCTAGGTGTTCGCGGGTCGACCCAGCGAGCGCGCCAGCGCCCGACCCTCCGGTCGGGCGCGGCTCGGGGTCTGCCCGCACGCTCCCCTGGTGCACGAGTAGGACATGGCGAACGTTTACGAAGTGCGGCTGAAGGCCGCGGCGCTCGAAAACCTGAAGGCTGCGCGCGAAGAAGTGCGCCGCCTGATCGGCTCCTCACAGGTGGGAGAGCGCCTCGAGAACCTCGCGCCGGCCCAGGCCGGCGAGCTCGCCAACGCCCTGCTCGAGCTCCTCGACCGGGTCGACTCGGTCGTGACCCGGGCCAAGGCTGCCGACTAGCTCGGAGCACCCGGTCCGGTCAAACTCAAAGAGCCGTCGCGAACGCGACGGCTCTTTGCGATTCGATCTGGCTCGCCCGCCGGAGCCCTCGCTGCAGCCCATGGCTGCGAGGGTCGCTGCTCCCTCCGGGCTTCCTCCCTCCGCAGACACACTCCTCCAACCGAGACGCGCGCGAGAGCGCACCCGGACTCCCCCAAGTGCTCTGACTCCCTAGCCAAAGCGAAGAGCGCGACGCCGCAGCGTCGCGCTCTCCAACCGCACAGCAATGGGATCTTGGGGGCCTAGCGCTCGATCAGGAGGATCGGGCGCAGGTCGCCGCGGGGGTGCTCCGAGCTGGGGAAGCCCACGGCGCCCTCGCGGTAGCTCGAGAAGGCCTTGTCGCGCAGCTGAATGCCCAGGTTGGGCGCGGTGCCCGCATACCAGGCCTGCACGGCGCGGGTGACGTCGATCCGCACCCAGCGGCCCTCGCTGCCGGCGTCGATCGTGACCTCGCTCAGGGGCGTGGGGTCGACGTCGGGCATGGTGACCTCGGGCCGGTTCACGGTCTGGATCGTGCCGTCGAAGCAGATCCCGTCCAGCGAGCTGTCGAAGCCGCCGCGGCCCTCGAGCCAGGGGGTGCGGGCGCCCGAGGCGACGACCTGGAAGGCCTCGACGTCGAGGCTGGCGCCCGTCAGGCCGCTGGTGCTGCTCAGCCAGACGAGCAGGTAGGCCTTGCTCGGGGGCGGGGCGGCGGCGGGGGCGGGCGGGAGCGCGAACTCCAAAAAGCTCAGGCGCTCGCCGAGCTGACCGGTCGGGCGGTCGCCCACCGAGAGGCCGGCGGTGTGGCCGAAGTTGTCGTTGAGGTAGAGGCCCTCGCCGCGAATGTAGGCGTCCTTGCCCTCGGCGGGGCCAGGCTGGACTGCCACGGCGAGGCCGCTGCCGGTCACGATCGCGCTGCCCGTCACCTGGCCGCCGCTCACGGCCTGGTTGGCGCTGACCTCGGTCGCGGGGTCGAGGGTCAGGACCAGGGTCTGCCCGGCCGGGAGCCCGCTCGCGAGGGTGGCGCTGATCCAGAGGCGATCGCGCTGGCCGGCGGCCACGCTGCGGGCCGCGAAGGTCAGCGCGAGGTCGCCGTCGTCGGCGCTGAAGGTCGCGGGGCCAGCGAGGAGGGGGTCGCTGGTCGGGTCGAACACCCCGTCGCCGTCGTCGCCGTAGAGGCGGATCGCGTCGATCCCGGCCGCGTCGTCGAGGGTGCCGCTGGCGTGAACGGTGACGCCGGTGACGTCCACGTCGCTGCCCTGACCGGCGGCGAGCTCGAGGCCGAGGGCCAGGCCCTCGGCGCTGCCCGCCAGGACCTTGGCCGGCACGTTGTGGCGGCGCACGGAGAGGGCGCTCGCGGCGCTGCTCACGCTGAGGGCGGCGCTGCTGAGCGGCGTGCTCGAGAGGGTCGCGACCTGGCCGCCGTCGGTGTAGTAGGCGTGGGCGTTCACGCCCGAGGGCGCGAGGCTGAGCGTGTAGGTCGCGCCGACCGGCGCGCTGCCGCTGAGGGTGTAGTCGACCAGGAGCTCGTAGCTGCTGCTCGCGCTGGCGAGGCGGCGGCTCCAGAAGGAGAAGTGGATCGCGCCGTCGTCGCGCTGGGGCGTCGCGGTGCCGAGGATCGTGTCGCCTGCGTCGATCTGGCCGTCGCCGTTGACGTCGATCGCGAGCCGGGCCGCCAGGATGTCGCGGGCGTCGTCGCCCGTGCCCGAGGTCCAGAAGGTGAGGCCCTGGAGGTCGATCTGGCCGGTCGTGGTGGTGACGCGCAGGGCCAGGACGGGGACCTGCGCCGCGTCGGCCGCGACCTGCGTGGCGGCGGGGGCGTTGGCGCTGGGCTCGAAGTGGATCGTGCTCGGGGCCTGGGCGCCGGCGACCTGGAGCGCCCCGCTGGTGGCGGCGCCGCCCACGAGGGCGGGGGTGCCGCTCGCGGTCAGGGTCCCCTTGGCGCTGCGCCCGACGACGCGGAAGGCGACCACGTCACCGACGCGAGCCGCGCCGAGCAGTTCGACGGCGACGAGGACGTCCGCCTCGCCGCCCGCTTGGAGGCTGAGGCCCAGGCCGCTGAAGGTCAGCGGCGCGTTGTTGCTCGGGAAGCCCTGGCCTTGGCCGAGCTGCTGGTCGCCGGCGTCGAGGGCGCCGTCGCCGTTCACGTCGTGATAGAGGAGGACGTCACCGAGGCCGGTCGACTCGTCCACGGTGCCCTCGGCCTGGAGCGTAAGCTCGTCGAGGCTGGCCTCGACCCGGGCGCTGACGCGGACCTGCGCGACCGTGACGCCGGCCGCTGGGGCCGCCGCGTTGAGCAGGCCCGGGTTGTTGCGGCCCGAGCTCAGCTCGATATCCGCTGGGGCGAGCGGGTCGTAGCGGAAGGCTCGCGGGAGGGTCGCGCTCTGGCTGGGCTGGGTCGTCTTGACCGTGACGTCCACGGCGCCGACGCCAGCGGGCGCGACCGCGACGATCGCCGTGCTCGAGACCGCGGTCACGCTGGCGGCGGGCTGAGTGCCGAAGAGGACCTCGGGGGTGGTGGTGGCGAAGTCGGCCGAGAACCAGGCTGTCTCGATCCGGACCGGGGTTCCGCCCTGGCCGCGACCGAGGCCGGGGCTCAGCGAGCTGAGCTCGGCGGAGCGGTAGGTGTAGGCGCCCGGGAGGCTGGCGCTGGTGTTGCCCTGGGTCAGGACCACGTCCGCTGCCCCGGCGCTGCCCGCCGGGGCGATCCCCTCGACCACGTTGGTGCTGACGGCCACCACGCCGCTGAGGGGCTGGCCGCCGAGGGTCACGTCCGGCAGGTCGACCTGGAAGTCGACGAACCCGTCCGCGGTCAGTCGAACGGTGTTGCCGCCGAGCTCGCCGCCTTCGGCGGGGTCGATCGCGCTCAAGGTCGCGCTCGCGCTGACGGGCGCCGCCACGCTGCTGCTGCCGCCGCTGCTGCCCTTGTGGCCGCCGCAGCCCGTCAGCGCGAGCGCGCTCAGCGCAAGCCCGATTCCGATCCAGTTCTTCATGGTGATCTCTCTCTGCTGTTGGGCGAGAGAGCACAAGCGGCGTGCCGAGGCGGAATTCGTCCGAAGTGTCAAAGGAGCGTAAGTGGGCGGCTCTTTTAATCGCCCTTATTCCGCCATGCGGCGCTGGGGCATGGATTCGGGGCCGAATCCAGGTGTTGCCATCGTGCCTCACGCCTCGACGGGTCCGCCGCAGAGGTCTACGCTGCATGAGGAGGCCCACGTGGAGGAGCTGCTCCGGCGAGACGAGGACGAGGACGGTGAGGAGGCCGAGGAGGAGACCCCTGCGCCTCCCGCGCCCTTGGCCCAGGCCCCCGTCCTCCCCGAGCCGGTCCTGGAGCCGCCCCCAGCGGCCGTCGCGGCGCCCGAGCGCCTCGAGGCGGCTCTCGAGCACAGCCTCGCGCCTGGCGAAGCCAGCGAGCCGAGCTTGGACGCCTTCGCGGACTACGAGGAGCTCGAGGTGGTCGGCAGCGGGGGGGCCGGCGTGGTCACTCGCGCCCGCGAGCGGAGCACGGGCCAAGAGGTGGCGCTCAAGCGCCTGCGGAAGCCGATCGAGCGCGAGCGCTTCCTGCGCGAAGCCGACGCGATCGCCTCCCTCGACCACCCTGCGATCGTGCGCCTGCACCGGGTGCTGGGGGTCGACCGGCTCGAGGAGGACCCGGAGGGACCCCTGGCGCTGGTCCTCGAGCACGTGGCTGGACCCGACCTCGAGCGCCTCGTGCAGCGCCACGGGCGTCTGCCCTTGCTGGACGCTCTGGGGCTCGCGATCGACCTCGCGGAGGCCCTCGGGCACGCCCACGAGCGCGGCGTGCTCCACCGCGACGTCAAGCCGAGCAACGTCCTCCTGGCGCCCGGCGGCAAGGCCAAGCTGACCGACTTCGGGCTCGCGCTCTCGGTGACGGCTCAGCTCAGCCTGACCCCGAGCGGAGCGACCTTGGGCACGCCGAGCTACATGGCGCCCGAGCAGCTCGGGGGGGCGCATCGGGTGGACGCCCGGGCCGACGTCTACGGCCTGGGCGCGACGCTCTACCGCCTCCTGAGCGGGGTCTCTCCCCGGGTGATTCGCGAGTCCAGGATCCCTTACGAGGCGCGGTCCCTCGTCCTGCGCTGCGTCGAGGAGGACCCCCGCGATCGCTACCCTGACATGGAGGCCCTCGGGGCTGCGCTCCGGCGTCTGCGGACCCGGGTCCAGGAGGACACGAGCGGTGTGCACCGTTCGCTGGCCCGGGCCTCCCTGGAGCTCAAGCACGAGCTGGAGCGAACCTTGGCTCGCGACGCTGGCCAGCGCCTGCTGGTCGCGGCGGCGGGGCTCGCCAACCTCGAGCTGCTGCCCGCCGAGGCCCCGGTCCAGCTGCGAACTCGGCTCGAGCTGGGCGGCGCCTGGCGCGAAGCGCTCGACTTCGTGATCGAGACCGTCGAGGCCAGCGCCTCACGCCAGGGGGCGGACCGCCCCCGCCTCTTGCGTGATGCCCACGCGATCCTGAGCGCCGCGCTGACGGGCCAAGGCGAGGGGGTTCGCGCTGCGCTCCGTCGCCTGGCGGAGCGTGCTCGCGAGCCGCGGCGCGAGTCGCCCGCCCGGCGTCTGAGCGCCGTCGTCCAGCGCCTGCTGGAGCGCGACGCGCTCGAGCCCGAGGACCTGCGCGCGATCTCGGGCCGCTCGGGCCCGGCCCGGGTGGTGCTCGAGGGCGTCCTGACCCGAATCCGCCTCCGCGCCGAGGAGGGCTCGCCAGCGCTGCGCGCCGTGACGCGGGCACGCTGGGCGCTAACCGAGCTCCGCCTGGCCCTGCCCGAGTGGGCCGAGCGAGTCGAAGAGGAGGACCTGGCCCTGGCGCTGCGCGAGACCGCGGTGCGTGCGCGAGAGGCGCGCTTGGCGGCGGAGACGGACGACGAGGAGGAGACCTGAGGGTGGGCTGGGAGCGACTCGCCTGCGTCCTGCCGGGACCTAGGGCTCCAGACCGAGGGGCCCGAGACTGGCTGCAGTGACTCGCTGGTAGTCCGCAGGATCGAGCACGATCTGGAGACCCTTCTGCCCCGCGGAGACCGCGATCTCGCTGAAGAGCTCAGCCGTCTCGTCCAGGCACACCGGGAAGTCCTTCTTCGCCCCCAGAGCCGTCGTTCCGCCGCGCACGTAGCCAGTCAGAGGCGTCACCTCAGCCAGGGGGACGAGCTCCATGCGCCGCTCGCCTCGCAAGCGCGCTAGCGCCTTGAGGTCGAGGGAGGTCGTCGCAGGCACGACAGCGAAGCACACTCCGTGCTCCTTCCCGCGCGCCACCAGGGTCTTGAACACCTGCTCGGGCGGAAGGCCGATCCTGGCGGCAACCTCGCAGGCGGCCAGATGCTCGGCTCCGACCTCGTAGGGAGCCAGGCGATAGGGCACCTGCGCCTGGTCGAGGAGACGCGCTGCGTTGGTCTTCTTGGGCCCGCGTGCCATGGCACGAGTCTATGCAAGTAGCCAGACTTCATTGCCTCTGGCCCATCGTGCTAGGCTCGCCCTTCGGTCACGACCCGAGGAATCTTCGTGCTCCTCACCGAATTCATAGCCCGCTTCGAGTCCCTCGACGACGACGGTTTCCGCGCGACCTTCGACCACCCCTTCCTCCTCGAAGGCGGCCAGGTCCTGGGCAAGGGCACCCCTCTGGCCGAGCGCCGGGTGCTGCTCCTGCGCGACAATGGGCAGACCCTCGTGGTTGGACGCAAGTCAGCCGCGCACCTCCAGGTCCCGATCAAGAGCGTCTCCAGCAAGCACGCCTTGCTCCGCCCCCCCAGCGAGGGCAGGGCTGACTGGGAGATCATCGACGCCGAATCGACGAACGGCACCTTCGTCGAGGGTGTCCGCCTCGCCGCAGGCAAGCCGACCCGCCTGAGCGACGGCGTCGCCCTGCGCTTCGGACCCGACGCCCGCTTCAACTTCCTCCAGCCCGAGAGCTTCCTGCGCGCCTTCCGGCGCCTGCTCTCCGCCGGAGAGAACCCTCCCGTCACGCGGGACATCCTCGGCAGCGACACCGAGACCAACCTCCAGCG
>CALDQK010000392.1 GCA_937911525.1 uncultured bacterium | reverse complement strand
GGTCGACCGCCTGGTTGAGGCTGCGCTTGAACCCCCCGTCGAGGCGGGCGCTCGAGACGCAGTAGAAGATCCCCAGGAAGCCGACTCCGCAGTCGAGGGCGAGGTCCACGTCGTCCTGGAGGCTGCGCGCGTGGGCGGCGACCCTGGCCTCGAGGCCGGCGCCCGAGAGGCTGCGCACGGCGGCCTCGATGCCGGGGCTCACGCTGGGGTGCCCGGCCTCGATCACGCCCACGCCGAAGGCCGAGAGCGCGCGGGCGATCGCCAGCTTCCCGTGCGGCGGGAAGTAGACGCCGGGGGTCTGTTCGCCTTCGCGGAGGGTGGTGTCCAGGATCTGCACGGTGCGCTCGCTTATGGTGCGGTGGCTGGGCGGCAGGCTACCACCGGCGCCGCGCCGCGCGAGGCGGGGTGAGGGGCCAGCGTGAGGAGCCGCGTCGAGCCGGGTCGATAGGGGCACGATGCAGCAACTCCTCCGCACTCACGAGCGCCCCCTCTGGCTGGATCCCCGGGTCGGGGACATCGCTGACGCGCGCTGCCAGGGCGTGGTGTGCGCGGCCAACGACCAGCTGCTGATGGGCGGCGGGGTCGCGGGCGCCCTGCGCGCCGCGGGCGGACTGGAGCTCCAGCAGGCCGCCAGCGAGTACGCCCCCCTCCCCCTGGGCGGCGTCGCGCGGACCGCCGCGTTCGGGCTCGCCAAGCAAGGGGTGCGCTGGGTCTATCACGCCGCGGTGATCCGCCACGACCTGCGCGGCGGGAGCCGTTTGGCTGACGTGCGCCACGCCCTGCGCGTGACCCTGGAGCTGGCCGCCGAAGACGAGCTGAGCAGCCTCTCGCTGCCCTTGCTGGGGACGGGCGTCGGCGGGCTCGAGCTGCGAGCCGTGATCGAGGCCAGCCTGGAGGCGATCGAAGAGGCGCGCGCCCCGCGCCTGACGCGGGTCGAGCTCTGCACCTGGGACCCCGACGACGGCGCGCTGCTCGCAGAGGTGCTGGCTGGCTGGCGACCGCCCCTGGAGCGCGCCGCTCAGCTCGAGTCCGACGCCGAGGCCTACCTCGGGGCGCTGCGGCTGGCGCGGGACGAGGCGGTGGTCGAGCTCGAAGTCGAGGATCAGCCGCCTCCTCGCCGCGCCGACGAGCGCTTGCGCCGGCTGGCGCGAGGCGTCCAACCAGGCGAGGGGAGCGCTTGGCGGCGCTACGCGCGCGAGCTGCGTCGCTGCTTCGCCGAGGACGAGGTCCGCGCGCTGTGGTCCCAGCGCGAGGCTTGGGCGCAGCCCGCCGACCTGGAGCAGGACGCCGCCCTGGCCTACGCCGAGGCGCGGCTCTACGCCGAATGGGCGCTCGAAGGCGTGGAGCGCTACGCCTGCGGCGGCCAGCAGCACCGGGTCGCGCGCTTCCGCCATCGCGACTCTGGCTGGCGCTTCCACCTGCTCCCGGGCGGGCGCTACCGGATGGGCAGCGAGGACCCGTGGGCGGAGGTGGCCTGGAGTCGGGAGGTCGACCAGATCGAGGAGCACTATCGGGCCGCCTACGACGAGGCGATCCTGAGCGAGGGGCCTGCCCACGAGGTCGAGGTCCCCCCGCTCCTGGTGCAGCCCGAGCCGGTCGGGCTCGAGGCCTACCGCGCGCTGGAGGTCCCGCCGATTCGCCGCTGGAGATTCCTCTTCCAGGAGCGCCACGCCGACCTCCCCGAGCACCTCCCGCAGGAGGGCGCGCCGGCGATCACGACCGAGCCCGCCGACATCGTCTCCTGGGTCGCGGCCCTGCCCTTCCGCCTCCCCAGCGAGGCCGAGTGGGAGTACTTCGCCCGGGCCGGAACGACCAGCCGCTTCTACTGGGGCGACGACATGGACGACGAGCACTGCTGGCACGCCAACGCCCCCAACCGCGTCGGCATGTCGACGGCGCTACACCGCGAGCGGCGCAACGCCTTCGGCCTGGTCGACGTGCTGGGCAACGTGGGGGAGGTCGTGGCAGACACCGCGCTCGACCAGGCCTACGGCGCGCAGGTTCCGCTCGAGCAGCGGGACTACCGAATCGGGCCCCACGACCACCGCCCGCTGCTCGGCCTCGGCGTGCAGCGCTACCGCGGCGGCCGCGGCGCGCTCAGCGACTGCCGCGTCGCCGCGCGCCACCAGGTGCCGACGGGCGTGATCATTTGCCTCTGCGCGCGCCTGGTCGCCGACGTCCCGGTCTAGCGGGCGGTACAGACAGCGACCCGGCCACGAGGCCGGGGCGCGTGCCTGCTTCCTGCTCCGAAGCGTTGGTGGCGTGGTGGGAAGTGGTCTCGACTGTGTTTAGCCGAGTCGGAACACGAAGCCTTGGCCGGCCACGGTCAGCCGGTCTTTGTCTTCCAGGGGCTGGCGGCGCAGGACGGGTCGGTTGGCCAGGTAGACCCGCGCCGGCCAGCGGCCGAGGGGATCCAGCGTGTAGCCCGCCGGGCCGCGCAGGATCGCGACCAGCAGGCGCGGGATCCAGAAGCCCTCGATCTTGAGGTCGCAGCCCTCGTCGCCGCCGATCAGGAACAGGTCGCGGTCGAGCACGAACTGGCAGGCCCGCGGCTGGAGGCGACGCCCCTCTCCGGTGGCCAGCAGGTAGGCCCGCTGGCGCACGCTCCGCTCGGCCTGGTCGTCGTGGCGCCTGGGGTCGAGGCGCAGAGTCCGCCCGAGCACGCGCTGCAGATCGTCGTCGCTCTCGACCCAGCTCGGCGAGCTGGGCGCGGCGGAGGTCGAGCCGCTCATGGGGGCGAGCTGGAAGATCAGCTCGTAGTCGCTGAGGCGCACCAGGTCGCCGTTCTGGAGTCGGTGCCGGGTGACGCGCTCGCCGTTGACGTAGACCCCGTTCGCGCTGGCGAGGTCGACGATCACCCCGCCTTCGATCCGGGCGTGGGCCCGCGAGACGGTCGGCTCGTCGAGGCGGACGTCGCAGCCCGCGGCGCGCCCGATCACGACCGAGTCGCTCGCGAACACGTGACGACCGAGGGGGTGCCCGTCGCGCAGGATCACCAGCTGGAAGGCCGGAACCGAGAGCCCGGCCCCCGCGGGCGGGCCGCTGGCGAGGTCGTCGCTGAGCCAGCAGGGGAGGTCGAGGGTCGCCTCCACGCTGGCGTAGCAGGCCGCGTTGGGCGAGGGCGCCACCTCGAGGGCGGCCCCGCGCGCGACGCGGACGGTGTCGACGGTGCTGGAGTAGGTGTCGCTCATACCCGTCGCTCCGGCTGGCCGAGGTGGAAGGTCGCGAGCGCGCTGGCCAGCTCGATCCGGTCGCCTTCGCGCAGACGAGTCCGCAGGGGGAGGGGCTTGCTGTTGTGGTAGACGGCGCGCCCCGCCAGGTTGACGAGGTTGAAGCCGCCGAGGCCGCGCGTGATCAGGGCCAGGCGCGAGGGGACCCGCCAGCCCTCGAGGCGCAGCTCGCAGCTGGGGTGTCGTCCGACGTGCAGGCTGTCGCGGTTGAGCAGGATCACCCGCGGGAGCGCGTTGAGGAAGCGCACGTCCAGGTAGCCCTGGTGGACGGGGTCCGCGCTCGGGTCCCCGGCCCGCGCCGACTCGTCGCCCTCGTCGAAGGCCACCAGCAGGCTGAACTTGCCGATCGCGATCACGTCGCCGTCTTCGACCGGGGAGCTGAGCTGGACCTTGTCGCCGTTGACGAACACGCCGTTGGTGCTGGCGAGATCGCGCAGCCGCCAGCCGCCCGAGCGCCGCTCGAGCTCGAAGTGATGGCGCGAGAGCGCTGCGTTCTCGAGCACGAGCTCGTTGCCCGGCGCGCGCCCGACGCCGATGCGCCGCACGTCGGCGGGGAAGGACTGCTCTTCGAGCGCCCTCCCGCCCAGGGAGATCTTGAGTCGCACGGACCCTCCTCTTCGCTTGCAGGAGGGCAGGGCAATCCCTGTTCCCGAGGCCAAGTCCTTTGCGCCCGGAGATCGACGAGCGGGCCTTGGGGTGATCTTGCCGGACGTAAGGGAGGTTTGACGCCGCGGGCTAACCCGAGGAGGAGGCAGGGCTGATGAAGTAAGCCAGCACTAGCTGCACGACCACGGCGCTCCCGCCGAGCCACTCGATGACCTCGCTGAGCGAGTCGTTGAGCAGAGGGGAGTCGACTCCGAACACCAGCACGCTGATCAGCGCGACATAGGGCAGCACGAGCACGGTGGCGCCGGCCCGCCGGACCAGTCGGTCCTCGCCCTTCTTGGCCTTGCCCCACTGCACCCAGAGGTAGACGCCCAGCGCGATCACCATCAAGGTCGGCGGATACCAGCGGAGCAGGCGCCCGCTCCAGGGCGCGAGCGGCCACTGCTCGAGGGAGGAGATCACCTCCTTCGAGGCGAGCAGCACGAGCACCGCGCACACCAGGGGCAGGAGCACCAGCAGCCAGCCGCCGACCGTCCAGCCGATCGCCTCGCGCATTCGGCCCAGGCCGCTCTGCATGCAGCCCCAGCCGAGCAGGCTGGCGGCGATCAGGGAGGTCGTCAGGTAAACCGGGAGCTGCTCGGGGTTCAGCCCACTCGGCCAGCGCTCGTGGGGGATCGAGGCCAGCACTCCGCAGCCGAGCAGCGCGAACATCCCCGCCACGCCGATCAGGACCGCCACCGGCAAGAGCAGGGCGTTGGTGACCTCGCGCGTTCGCTGCGCCGCGGTCACGGGCGCGAGCGCGACCCGCCCCATGTCCGTCAGGCGCTTGGAGGCCCGACGACCGGCTGACATCTTCTGATTCCGCTTGCTCGCCACGCTACTGTTTTGGTTGGCGACGCGCGCTTCGGCAAGGGCCCACGTCGGGCCCGGCGCAACTCACGTGGATCCGTGGGTCAGGCGAAGCGCGTGCCGAAGGCCAAGCTCTACTTGGACCACTCCTCGTGGGCGACGTTGCCGAGCTTCTTCTCGAAGGTGCCCGTGCAGGTCATGGTCTTGCCGTCCTCGGAGAAGGTCCAGATCGCGCAGCCGGCGCTGCCGCCGATCGAGTAACCAGCCGCGAAGGCGTCGACGTCGGGGTGGTAGATCCCGACGCCCTTGTTGACGGTCTTGCCGCCGATCACCCAGCTGACCGCGAAGGTGTTCTTGCCCTTGGCGCTGACCTTGACCTCGCCGGTGTAGTCCTCCTTCTGCTTGGGGTCCTTGCCCATGTTCCAGCCGCGGAGCTTCCAGGTCCCGGCGATCTTGCGCTTCTTCTTGGGCGCGGCCTCGGCGCTGAAGAAGGAGGCGCCAGCGAAGGCGAGCAGGGCGGCGAAGGCGACGACGAGAGTGCGACGGTTCATGGGTGAGCTCCTCGAGCACGATCCTCGCGGCCGGCCCCCGCCCCTGCAAGCTCAGCCCTCCTCGATTCGGCGGTCCGCCCGCCAGTCCTCGCCGCCGATCTTCCCGACCGAGGCCATCAGGGTCGTGAAGTGCTCGACGCCGTCGATCCCGAGCACCTCGTGGGCCTGGCGATCGTACCAGGCGCCCATGGACACGCTCCCCAGCCCCAAGGCCGTCGCCGCGAGGTGCAGGTTCTCGGCGATGTGCCCCGAGTCCCACCACACGTAGCGCCAGGCCCGCTCGTAGTACTTGCGCCGGCAGCGCTCCATCACGGCGGTCCAGAGGAAGTTGACCCCCGCGCGGCGGGCGTGCTCCTGGTCGAGGGCGACCTCGCAGGCCGTGGTCGAGATCTGCTCGAGCGGCTCGTGGCGGAGGGCCTCGAGCTCCCAGGCCTTGACGTCGAGGTGATAGAGCCCGGGCTCGAGCCCCTCGACCCGCTGCACGAAGAGGAAGGTCTCGATCGGGTAGAGGGCGCCCGAGCTGGGGGCCGTGCGTAGCTGGTAGTCGCCCAGGTCGCCGGTGATCCCCTGGGTCGCCCAGAGCAGGAGGTTCAGCTCGGCCAGACTCAGCGGCTGGTCGAGGTAGTCCCGCTTGCTGCGGCGATTGCGCAGCACGGCCCACAGGTCGGGCGCCGCGGGCGGCGGCTCGGGCTGGCCGAGGGGCACCCGCGCCAGGGCGTCGGGGTAGCTGAGGTAGGTCTCGGGGCGATTGTCGCGGTCGTAGCTGCGCTCCTCCCAGATCTCCTCCAGGGTCGCGCGGTCGTAGCTGGTGACCTGGTGGTAGTCGGCGCAGATCTCGCGCCAGTTCGCGGGGTCGACGTTTCGCTCGTTCATGGGGGGATTCTATGGCCGCCGGTGGCGGCGAGCGTCCGAGGGAACTAGCGTGGGTGTCGAGTGGAAGCGGAACAGACCCCAGGAGAGGACGAGCAGGAGGGCGAGGGAGAGCGCCGCCCGCCCCCGCGCAGGCGCCCCCCACCCCCGACCGGGCGGCGCCCTCGACCGCCTGGACGCCGCCCCCCGCCGCCCGGACGCCGGCCCCCGCCGCCTGGACGCCGGCCGCCAGCGGGCCGTCGCCCCCCGCCGCCGGGCCGTCGCCCCCGGCGCGGCCTCTGCGGCCGTGGAGGTAGTGGC
>CALDQK010000391.1 GCA_937911525.1 uncultured bacterium | reverse complement strand
GGACGCCGGCCTCCTCGAAGAGCTCGACGAAGCCGCGCGCGCTGCCGTCGAGGCCGGGCATCTCGACCCCGGTCATCTCGACCTCGAGGTTGTCGATCCCGAGCGCGACGGCGGCGCTGAGCAGGTGCTCCACGGTGTGGACTTCGCCGTCACCCTCGCGCAGGGCCGTGCGCCGCTGCTCGTTCACGCGGGCGCCGGCGTGGCAGGGGATCCGGGCGAAGCCGGGCACGTCCGTGCGGACGAACACGATTCCGGTCCCGGGAGGGGCGGGGTTGATCCGCACGGTGACCTCTTCGCCCGTGTGCAGGCCGACGCCAGTGCGCTCGGCGGGCTGGGCGATGGTGCGCTGCATACGCGCTTCGGTGCGGACGGGGGCTTCGGTGCTCACCAGGGCAAGGCTTCCTGTCAGGTCGGTGGAGACGCGGGAGCTAGTTCTTCTTGGCCCGCTGCTCGAGGTGCCGAATGTTCTGAGCGTGGTTCAGATACTTCAGCACCGGCTGGGTGATATCGATCGTCTTGTCGAAGTAGAGGACGTCGCTGATCTGGGCGCGGAAGATCCGCTCCTGGAAGTGCTGGACCAGGTCGCTGCTGGCGCCGGTCGGGCTCTTCTCGGCCTTGTCGATCTTGAGGATGTAGGTGTAGCCGTAGCGCTTGCCGTAGTTGGCGATCGTGTACTCGATCTCGCTCAGGATCTGGAGCGTGTTCTGCTCGACCTCGTGCTTGAGCGCGTTCTGCATTCGCTCGCCCTTCAGCTCCCAGCTGAACTGGGCCAGCTTGAGCTTCTCGCGCTCGCGCAGCCAGGGCTCGCTGCCCTTGCGGTAGCCCGACTTCTCGAACTCGCGGCGCAGCTTCTTGAGCTTCTCCTGCTCCTTGTCGAGCTCGTCCTTGAGGCGCGTGCGCTGGGCGTTGATCTGCTTCTCGAAGGCGTCCTTGCGCTTGAACTCCTTGAAGAGCAGCCCGACGTCCACCACCCCGACTCGCTGACGCGCGGGCTTCTTCTCAGGCGCCGGCTGCTGCGCCCACACACCGGTGGCGGCCAGCGCGGCGGCGGCCAGGACAGCGGCGAAGGCGAAGGACGGGGACATGGACTTGGGGCGCATGGGACCTCCCAGAAGGGCCGGACTTTATACCAGAGGCCTCGCGAGGGTCAGAACGTAAGTGCTGATTTCGTGGTCCTCGTTCGCCTCGGACGCGCGGGCCCAGGGCCTTGCTCAGGCCGGAGCGGATCCCTCAGGGAGTCTTGGGTTTGGGGGCAGACTCGGGCGGCGCGACCGGCAGACCGAGCAGGGCGCGGTCGGCCGGAGTGAGGCCTGCCAGGCCGGCCAGGACGCGCCCGGCCTCGCGGCGGACCTCGTCGAGCTCGGTGTCCCCGGCCGAGAGCTTGCGCTCGGCCCGGCGCACGAGGGGGGCCACCTCGAGCAGGCGCTGGCGGCTGCGCAGGCGCGCGCGGGCAGCGTCGAGGGCCAGGCGCGGGTCCTCGGGCGCGCGCGCGAGGGCCTCGTCGAGGAAGCGCAGGGCCCGCCCGCTGCGGTCCTGGTCGAGGTAGACCCGCCCCAGCAGAGCCGCGACCCCGTCGGCCTCGGGGTCGAGCTCCCGGGCGCGCAAGGCGTCGCTCTCGGCGTCGCGGACGTTGCCCAGCTGGCGGAGGGCTTCGCCCCGCAGGAGCACGCCCTCGCTGCTGAGGGCCCCCAGCTGATCGAGGGTCTCGAGGGCCTCGTCGGGGCGCTCGAGGGCCAACAAGGCCTCGGCGAGGAGGACGCCGGCCTCGGGCAAGCGCTCCGCTCCCTGGAGCGACTTGCGCGCGAAGCGCTCGGCTTCGCGCGCGTCCCCGCGGGCCAGGGCCAGCCGCCCGTAGGCGTAGGCCACGATCCAGGCCGGCGAGTCGGCGGCCTTGGCCCCGAGGGGCCGCTCGGCGATCTGGCGGTATTGGCGCAGGGCCGCCTCGGGCCGGCGCAGCTCGCAGCGGAGCAGCTCGGCGCGGAAGAGCTCGAGGGGCAGGTCCTCGCTCGCCTCCTCGATCGCCTGCTCCACGTCGCGCAGGGCCTCCTGCGCGGCCTGGCGCGAGCCCGCCAGGTCGCGCCCCAGGGCCCGGCGCTGGTGACAGAGCTCGCGCCACAGGCGCGCCCGAGCGACGCGCGCCTCCCAGGCCTCTTCGAAGCGCTGGAGCAGCTCGCTGTAGGCGGCGACCTGGCTGGAGAGGGTCGGGGCGAGGGTCGCGCGTGAGAAGGCCTCGCGGCGGGCGGCGTCGCGCTTGGCCAGCTTGCGGGCCTGGCTCTGCTCGATCAGGAAGCGGCTCCGCTCGAGCTCGAGGTTGCTCAGGCGCTGGAGCTCGCGTCGGTTCTCGCGCTGGATCGCCCAGGCCCCGGCCCCCCCCGCGACGAGCCCCGTCGTGGCGACGGCGAGGCCGATCACCAGCGCGCGATACTGGGCCAGGCGGCGGCGCAGGCGGCGCAGGCGGGAGGGCCCGCGGGCCTGGACCGCCTCGCCAGCCAGGAAGCGCTCGAGGTCAGCGGCCAGCTCGCCCGCGCTCGGATAGCGCCGCTCGGGCTCGCGCTCGAGGCAGGTCAGCACGATCGCCTCGAGGTCCGGCGCGAGGCGCGGCCGCAGCTCGCGCGGGCGCGGGGGGCTCGGTGGTCAGCACCTGGTGCAGCAGCTCGGGGAAGGAGTCGGCGTCGTAGGGCACCCGCCCGGTCAGGCACTCGTAGAGCGTGGCGCCCAGGCTGTAGACGTCGACCCGCGGGTCGCGGTTGTGACCGCGCAGCTGCTCGGGCGCCATGAAGGCCGGCGTGCCGAGGGACTGGTGGGTGTGGGTCAGCCGCTCGCTCTCGCTCAGGTCGACCGCCAGCCCGAAGTCGGTCAGGTAGCACTCCCCGGCCGTGTCGATCAGGAGGTTCTCGGGCTTCACGTCGCGGTGCAGGAAGCCCTCGGCGTGCGCGTGCGCGAGCGCCTTGGCGATCGGGAGCAGGAGCTCGGCGGCCCGGCGCGGGGCGAGGGCCCCCTCGCGCCCGAGGAGGTCGGCGAGGGACTCGCCCTCGATCCGGTCCATGGCGAGGTAGAAGCAGCCCTCCTCGACCCCGGCGTCGTGGACCGAGACCAGGTGCGGATGGCGGAGCTGCGTGGCGGCCCGCACCTCGCGCAGGAAGCGCTCGATCTGGACCTCGCTCGCGTCGCGCCCCGCGATCAGGGTCTTGAGCGCGACCTCGCGCTCGAGGTGCGGGTCCCAGGCTCGGTAGACGACCCCGACCCCGCCTCGGCCGAGCTCCGCGCGGACCTGATAGCGACCGACCGCGGTCGGCAAGGCGCGGCTCCGGCCGCTGGGCGTGGGGAGGGTCTCGCGTCGAGAGAGGTCTTCTCGGGTCTCTGCTTCGCGCCGGGCTTCGAGCCCAGCCTCCCCGCTGCCAGCCTGCTCGCTACCAGCCTCCCCGCTGCCAGCCTGCTCGCTGCCGGCCTGCTCGCTGCCGGCTTGCTCGCTGCCGGCTTGCTCGCTGCCGGTCTGCTCGCGCTCCGCCTGGGCCTCGGCCTCGGGCTCGTCCACGGGCGAGCGAGCGTTCAGCGGCGCCGCTTCTTCTTGCTCGTGACGCGGCAAATGATCTTGACCGCCTTGAACTTGGCCTTGGCCTCTTCGGCCTCCTCCTGGGTCACGTTCTTGAGCACCGGTACGACCGAGGCCCGACACATGTCCTCGGCCTCAGCCAGGCTGATCCCCTTGACCTCCATCACGATCTTGACCGCGGCCTCCTTCTTGGAGGGCACGCCCAGGCCAGAGATCACCAGGCCGTAGGAGGCCGCGTCGGCCTTCTTGCGCTTGGGCTTGGGCTTCGGCTTGGGAGCCGGCGCCGGCGCCGGCGCCTCCGCGTCGGCCGAGAGCCACAGCCCGCCGTCGCCCGAAGAGGTCGCGCCCGGAGGCGGCGCGAAGGGGTCGTCGCCGCCGCCGCCGCTGGCCGCCGCCGCGAAGGGATCGCCTGCCGCCGCCGCGAAGGGGTCGCCCCCGCCCGCCGCCGCCGCGAAGGGGTCACCCCCGCCCGCCGCCGCCGCGAA
This sequence comes from uncultured bacterium, assembly GCA_937911525.1. GTDB lineage: Bacteria > Planctomycetota > J058 > J058 > J058 > NORP233. The sequence continues at coordinate 92 of CALDQK010000391.1, read as the reverse complement.
GGGGTCGCCCCCGCCCGCCGCCGCCGCGAAGGGGTCCCCCCCGCCCGCCGCCGCGAAGGGGTCGCCCCCGCCCGCCGCCGCGAAGGGGTCGC
>CALDQK010000390.1 GCA_937911525.1 uncultured bacterium | reverse complement strand
CGATCAGTTCGGACTCGCGGAAGTGACCCGCCGCGATCGTGGGAACGAGGGACTGGGCCGCTCGTCCTTCGACGTCTTTCAGCTCGCCGAGGTCGTCGGCGACACAGACCACGGGGTCGCGACCGATCGCAGCCGTGCCCTTGGGGCCGAAGGCCTGGACGTAGCTGCTGGCGACGTGCAGGAAGGCGTCCGCGCCGCTGGAGCGGGTTCGGATTCGCACCAGGCCGTTGGGGTCCTCGTCCGCGAGGAAGTGGACCGAGAAGGCCAGGTTCTGGTTGAGCTGATCCACGACCGCAGCGGTGTCGACCGCGTTGGCGTCGAGCACGACCGCGAAGCCCGTGTCCCGGCCCAGCGAGGCCGTCAGGACCGAGTTGGCCCACTGGGCGTCGGCGGGAGCCAGCGACACCAGCCGCGCAGGGCGACACCGTTCGGCGCGGTCGTCCGTCGCGACCACGAAGGTCGAGGAGCGCTGAGCTGCGACCAGAACCGTGCCCGCGCGGATCTTGTCCACGGGAACCATCGGCGACTCGGTGTCCGCCTCGAGGACCACGTCCTTGTGCCGGACGTAGACCTGGTCATTGACCAGGTAGCGACGGGGACGGTGCTCCCGCGTCGTGATCTCAGGAACTCTCATGGCGGCCTCCTTGGGCAGTCGGGGTGGGGGAGAGGGAAGGGAGGGGCGGCAGCACGCGCCGCGAGGCGTCGAAGACGCGGGCCTGCACGGCGAGTGAGTCTTCGGCGGTTGGCTGGACGCGGAGCGGCACGACCGCGACCGCCTCGTGGGGGGCCTGCTGCTTGGCCTCGCACCTGGCCAGGCAGGCTTCGGCGCGTGTCCGAACGGCGGCGTAGTTGCCCTGGTCTGCGAGCGCTTCCAGCGAGGCGATCTCGTCTGCCGTGACGGGGGCGTCGAGGGCCGCAGCCTGGCGCTTGAGGAAGCGGATCCGCTCGGCAGCCAGCCCAACGGACAGGCTCCGGGTCTCGCGCCGGACTCCTTCGACCTCGGCGCGAAGGCTGGCCAGCTCGTTCCGGAGAGCTGCAACGTCCTCCGCCGACGGGCTGAGCACGGGAGGCGGCGCGGCAGCGGGTTCCTCGGCCTCGTCGCCGAAGTAGCGCGCCAGGACCCCGAGCATGTGGAGCCGGGCTCCCTCCTCGCCTCGGGTGGCCACGAGCCGGTCCAGGTGGGGAAGGAAGGGCTCCTCGCCTGCGTCCTGGGAGAGCCCGGTGGGATTGGCGGCGGGGTCCGCGACCCAGTCAGCGCGCAGCAGCTCGTCGCCCACGATTCGGGCCAGCGTCCGAGGGGTGTCGCTGTTGCCCGGCTCAGCCTCCAGGCGCAGAGGCGCCACGATCGAGATCCCCAGGCTGCGCGGGTCCTCCTCGGCCCGAGTCATGAGGTATTCGGGGGCAGGCACGTCGAGCCCGTCGGGCTTGAGCTTCCAGGCGCTGGCGCTGAACGCGAAGTCGCCCAGCGCCCTCAGGGCGGCCTCCGTCTTGGCGCCGCACTGGCCGCAGTGCGGGGTCTCTGCTTCAAGCTGGCAGGACCTGCAGACCGAGAAGCGTTGGGTGCGGAGGTTCGACCACTCGCCGAGGTGGCGACCGAGCGCGCTGGCTCCTGGAGCCCCGTGGGTCCAGCGGCCCCTGATTCCTTGGCCGAGGTGGACGACGCGCTCGACGAGGTTTTCGTCGACGTCGAACCCATGCCCCTTGGCGGGGCCCGTGGTCAGGATCGAGACGCCCAGGATCCGACCCGGGGTGGTGCGATCAACGATCAGCCGGCTCGAGACCAGCGGGAGGTGAAGGGCGGAGAGCTGAGTAGGCATAGGGCCTCCAGGCGGGGCGGGGCCTGACGGCCCCGCCCCTTGCGGAAGAGAGGGTTAGAAGCGGACGCGAACGAAGAACGAGAGGGTGTCTTGGCTGCTGCGCGTGGCAGCACCTCGACTCCCGCCGAAAGCGTCGTCCTCGGACGACTCGTCGTGACGGAACTCCGCGCCGACGCCAAACTGCTCAGCCAAGCGCAGCTCAGCCGTCGCCGTGATCTCGAAGAGCGACTGGTCGCGTCCCGTGATCATTCCGTCCTCGTCGTGGAGGACGCTGGCCCGTGCCCCGAGGTGGAGCAGGCCGTCGAAGAGCGAGACCCGAGCCTGGGCCTCGAGGAGGCCGAACTCACGGACCGACCCGTTGACCTCCTCCTGGCCGACGCGGACCAAGCCGCCGACAGACAGGGTGTCCGTCAGCTGGTAGGTCGCGACGGCTTCCGCGATCCAACTCAGCTCGCCTTCGCTGTCGAAACGATCGGCGCCAAGCATGTAGCTCAGCGTGAGCGACCCTCGATCCGAGGCCAGGCGCAGGCGGCCCGCCAGCGACTTGGCGTCGTTGTCGTCGATCGCGAGGTCAGACCCGTTGACCAGGTATTGGGCGTAGGTCACCCCGTCCAGGAGCTCGATCTCGGCCGAGACCCCCACGAGGGTTCGCGGCGCCGAGAGCGCTGCGTAGCTGAGCGACTGGTGGAAGTTGCGGCTCAGGTCGACCGAGTCGAGCCCGAACCATCCGTATTCCTTACCTGCTCGGAACTTCATTCCGCCGAAGAGCGGCGTCTTGAGGTCCACGTAGGCTTGCCCGACCGCGATCCCTCGCGACTGGAGGAGGCCGTCGTCGTAGGCCTCGTCCACGACCCGACCGACCGTGAGATCGAGGCCATAGCCCACGTCCACGTCGCTGTTCGGATCGACCCGACGCTCCAACCCCAAGACCGCGTGGGTCAGGGCGAAGCTGTTGTGATCCGGGTCGCTCAGCCGAAGCGCGTTCCCGCCTCGGTGCTGCTCCGGATCCGCGAGGTTGTAGGAATACCCCGCGCTGAGCGCTCCGCGGACCGTCGTCCGCCCGAGCACCAGATCCCGGAAGGCGTCGAACGAGAAGTCGTCCAAGCCCTCCTCTTCCTTGGTCACCGCCTCAGTGACCCCACTCCCTTCCGCCCCAGGGGGCTTTCGGTCCACCGGCGGCAAGTCCGCCCCCCAGGCGAACCCGCCAAAACACACCACCAACACCAACACACTGATAAGTCGACTCACGACTCACCTCCTTCTAGATCGGGGCTCGGGTCCTCACTCCGCGCCGCTTCGCGGCGCGCTTGCCTCCCGCCTGTCAGGTCGGGAGGTCGCCCTGTCGGGGCGGAGCTGGAGCCGCGGAGCGGCTCTCGACGGAGGGGGACACCGAGTTGATCGAGGAGGGAGGGAACGTCGACCCAGTCGGCTGGGGACTCCTCTCGCTTGGCTGCGGATACGAGCCGCAGGACTTCCAGGTAGAGCTTGCGAACCGACGCGGGGACCTCGTAGGCCTTGACCTCGGGCGGCGGGACGCGGGTTTCGGGATGGTTGTGGCGGTGGACCTTGGCGACGAGCTGGGTGAGCTGATCGCCTGCGAACTGCGCCAGGTCCTGTATGAACTCCTTGAGCATGCCGTCGAGGGTTCGGGCCCCCGTGGCGGCGATCTCCTCCAGGCCCGCAAGTCGTGGTGGGACGAGGTAGGCGCGGAGGATCCCCGCGTCGTAGCGGCTCAGCGAGCGCTCCCAGACGGTCTGGCGGTCGGGCCCGTCGAGGAGGCGAACGTCGTAGACGAGGTTCCCCTTCTCGTCGCGCTCAGACGGGAAGGTGACTGCTCCCGAGCCTTGGAGGGTGCCCAAGAGCTGGTTCATGTGGTCGATCGCGTCGACCTCGGTCCCGCCCGTCGCAACGAAGCCAGCAGGCGCGTAGCCGACGCGAGGCGAGTCCACGCTCCGCTCGAGGTAGCGGAGCTGGAGCAGCTCCGTGGAAAGGCTCCGGCAGTAGTCGCACCAGGCCCGACGCCGGGCGGCACGGCCTCGCCAGGAGCCAAAGGCGAAGTCCCAGACGAAGACGTGGGCCCGCTCGGCGAGGTAGCGCTTGCCCTCGTGGCGCAGCGCGATCAACGCGTCGTTTCGGGTCTCGACGTCAACGTCCTCGGGCCACAGTTCGTGGGCCGAGCTGTAGTGAACGTGATCCGGCCAGCGCAGCTCGTCGTGGGCGAGGTCCTCGCAGGTCCAATTGCAGACCACGGGGATCGCGCCGAAGGCGTAGGCCCGCGCGATCGAGCCCAGGAGGCTCGGGAGCAGTGGCCAGAGCCACTCCTCGGTCTCCTTCACGATCCGCGGATCGGTGTGGGCGACGTAGTAGAGGTCGGGGCGCCGAACGACGCCGGTCACCGTGCGCTCCGCGAGGTAGACCATGGCGTGGTCGTCCATGGCGCGGAGGTAGGACAGGGGAACGCGGGCGGGATTGGGGTGGCGGAGCTGCTGCCCGACGAAGTGCTCGAAGGCCGCCGAGGCTCGGACGTTGAGCGAGTCGCCGCCGCTGCTTGGGGCGCGGCCGAAGGGCCGCGCGTCTCTCGCGGGGTCGCTCATAGGAGGAACCCCGGCCCGTAGTAGCCGCCGTCGGGACCTGGCGTCTTCGGCCAGTGGTCGTTGCCGAAGATCCGCTTGGCGGACGCGACGTAGCGACGGATATCGGCCCGGACGGGCTTGGGCCCGACCAAGCCGTGGTGGCGGACCCAGTTCGCCAGCGCCAGCGCGATCACGCAGTCGTCGTGCTCGCCGCGGACCTCAGGAGACTCGTAGCGCGTCTCTAGTCGTCCGTGGACAGCGTGCTGCGTGGCCTGGAAGCGGCTCAGCTCATAGTGGAGCTGATCCGAGTGCTCGTTCTCGAGGACGTGGACACGTTGGTGCTGGACGTCGGCACGAAGGGTCTCAATGACACGTGCCTTGAGCTGGCGCGAGCTGGTGGCCAGCTCGAGCACGCTCTTGCCCAAGGCCTTGAGGCGGTCGATCAGGTAGCCGCCGACGTAGGCCTTATCGACGCAGGTGATCGAGACCTGGTGAGTCTCGATCAGGTCGAGGATCCGCGATTCGGTCTCGGGCCAATTGACGTGGCGCCAGCGCCCCAGGACCTCGGCCTCGCCGAACTCATTGATCAAGACGACGACGGTCCAGTCCTGGTCCTTGCCGAGGTCGACCCCAAGCGCTCGCTTGGGGGTCTCTGGGTGCGTCCCCACGGTCTTCACGAAGAGCCGCGAGAGGTCAGGGAACACGAGCAAGAGCGAATCGACGAACTCGGCGTCGAACTCCTGCGCGGCTCGCTCTGGCGTCATTTTGGCGCGGTTGCGAGCGACCTCCTCCTGGTTGACGTAGGGACTGTCCGCCGAGCGAAAGCGGAAGGGCTCGTTGCCTGCGTTGCCGGTGACGAACTCCTTGAAGACCCAGTTCTTGCCCAGCGGTGAGGTGGTCAGGAGCTTGCGCGGGTTCTGCGAGGAGCTCAGCGCACCCAGGGCTGCTTCCCAGGCGGCTGGCCGCAGGAAGGCCGCCTCGTCGACCCAGAGAATGCCGGAGAGGGCGGGACCGCGAACCGCATGGGGCCGGTCTGCCGAGAAGACCTGGAGGATCGAGCCGTTCCCGAACACCAGTCGCTTCTGCTGCTCTCGCCACTCGCAGTCGGGGAGGTGGAGGCAGATCCGCCGCAGGGTGTCGATCGCGGGGCGAGCGTGGAGGTAGGTCGGCGTCAGGAGGACCGAGTAGGACCCCGGCTGTCCCAGCGCCACCTCGATCACCAGGTGTGCAGCGAGGTAGCTCTTGCCCACCTGTCGCGCCGCGACGAGGACTCGGCACGGAGCGTCGGAGCGTCGCACGAGGCGCTGGCCCCACCAGGGCTCAAACCCCAGCGAGCGCTGCGCGCAGGTTCCTTGGCGGTGCCGCGGCTCACCCTGGAGGTAGCCGAGGTCTTCGAGATCGTCGAGCGAGCCGCTCATGACGCCGACTCGTTCGCTAGCAGCACCTCAACCTGAGAGGCGAGCCACTTGCTGACTGGGCTCCAGACGTGACCACAGGCTTCACACCAGGCGACGTGTGCCTTGAGTCGTCGCTCTCGGGCCAACTGCGCCAACCAAGTCGGAAGCCGACGCGGGTCGACGGGCCGGTTGCCTCGGCTGCGGTTGTGGTAGCGGCAGAGGATCTGGAGGTTGGTCCAGTGGTTGTCGCCACCCAGCGAGATCGGCTGCTTGTGGTCGACCTCGAGCGGCTCGCTGGCAGGCGGCGTGAGGCCTATCCGCAAGCAGGCTGCGCAGCTCTCGGTCCCGTCACGCTCCGTGAGGAGCGAGCGGATCATTGGGGGAACCTCGGGGAGTGCGAGCCGCGCTCGCACTCCCCGCCCCCACGTGGTGGGGGAGTTCACGAGGGCAGCCCCTCCCCTCGGAGGTGGCTGACCTCGTCGATCGTGGGGTTCGGGAACTCGTCGAGGTCGCGGCGTCCGGCGTCGTAGACGAAGGCCTGGACCTCTTCGAGGATCGAGGGCGAGGCGATCCGGTTCACGACGCGAGAGATCAAGAAGGTCGCCCGGTCGACGAGTTGAACCGAGTCCTCGCCGTGAACCGGCGGGCTCGCTTCCAGGGCCGCCTTCGCGCTGAGCCGCGCCGCCGTCATGCTGTCCTGGATCGACTTTGCGATCTGGGGCTTCATGTCCCCGCACGCCACTCGGGCGGCCACCTCTTGGTGGATCCGAACGTGGTCGTCGTGGGTGGTAGCTGCCCGGATCGCCTCCCTCAGGTCGAGGGGAGCCACCCGCCCGTCCCACGGCTCTTCGGGCGAAATGAAGCCTGCCGCAACGGCCCGCACCAAGAACGCGATCACGTCGGTGGAGCCACCAACGCGTTCACGAATCAAGCGGACCGAGGCGCGTTCGCCCTCGCGCTCCAGCTCCAAGATCCCCTGACGAATCCGCTCCCGCTGCTCGGGAGGGATCGAGAACACGGTGCGCCTCATGCCGCACCTCGCTCGAACCCGAACTCGAGCGACATGGACCACACCGCACGCTCGGCGGCTTCGTGCAGGTCCCCGACGACGTCGTCGGGGTCGGCGCCCGCCTCCAAGGCCCAGGCCGCGAGGGCCTCGAACTGATAGGTGTCGGACTCGAGCTGCAGGCGAAGCCGACAGATCTCCTCTCTGAGTGCCTCAATCTGGCTGAGGCGCTTGCCAGCGCGGGTCATTGCCCCACCCCCTGGCTCTGCGTCTCGAGCAAGGGAGAGAGGCGCCTGAGGGCGACAGACCACTCCGGGTCTTGGGTCACCCACGGCGGCGGCGTGCTGCAGGTGTCCGCAGCGGGGTCGTGGATTCGGGTCAGCAGTTCTTCGAGCGTTTCGTGCCCTTGGGTAATGTGCATTTCGCACCTCCTCTAAGGACTGCCGTGGTTTTGCTCGAAAACTCCCTAACGCTCTGGGAACACAGTGTTTGCAAGATCGTGTGGCCCACGATCGGCACACGCTCCCTGGTCGTGTCGCTGTAAGTCTTTGCCAGTCGGAGAAAGTGTGGGCGCGTGGGGGGCGTGGGCGGGGCCCGCCCACGGATTCGGCCCGTTTCGGCTGGATCTCGCTCCGAGATTTCCTCGGAGTCTCTCTAAGTCCTTAGCCGCCGTCTGACCGGCGTCAAAGCGTGTGCGAGCGTGGGCACACGAAGTGCCCTTCTCGCCCACGGATTCGGCCGCGGAACGAAAACAGGGGAGTTACGTCAAGATTCGTGGGCGAGCGTGTGCCACACGCCCCGACCGAGCGGGGGAGGAGTCGGGCGGAGGTGGCGACGCTAACGTGGGCGGCGACGCTGGTAGCCGTCTGACTCCCCGTCGTCGCTTTTGGCCTCGGGACTGATCTCGGTTCCCGCCTCGCGCATGCCTCGCCGTCGCTCTTCGTACTCGAAGGGGTCGGGCTCGTTGAGAACGGTGACCTCGCAGTAGTAGCCACCCCTGTTGTTCGAGATCACTGGCGCCTTGGGATCGGTCGGAGTCGAAGGCTCGAAGTGTTCTCGAAGCCATGCCCGGAGGTCACGCGCTGCGCTGCGGCGCGAATCTGGATTGGGGACGTGTGGGAACGTGCAGGGCATGTCCTCGCCCTGCGCCTCCGCGAAGTGGTAGAGCGAGCGCTCGATTCCCTCTGTGACGACCACCTCATAGCGCCTCTGCTGGCCTGTCACCCAGACCCGCACGAGCCGATCCTTGTGGAGCCGCATGACGTTGCCGTCCTGGTAGCGCTCCACTTCAAGCGGGAGCCCTCCGCTGCGGTTGGCGAAGACCTGAGCCGCGATCTCGAGGAGCCGATCGAAGGTGCGAGCGTCGGACTTGTCCAAGTAGTCGAGAGCCGCGCGGGCGGCGAAGGCCTGCTGCCAGTCGTAGGCGACGCCGGTGAGAACGACGAAGGGAACCTTCGCTCGTTCTGCCGCCTCCATGACGGCCTTGCCCTGTGCAGTGGAGGCGAAGGAGGTCGGGCGATCCTCGAGGGGGATCTCGTAGTCCAGAATCGCGAGTCGAAAGCCCCCCTGCGCCAGGAGGCTCTCTGCACTCTTGCGCGCCGAGGCGACCTCGACCTCGTAGCCCTCGCCACGGAAGAGGTCGGCGAGGATCCCACGCATGGATTCTTGGTCTTCGACAACGAGGATCACGCGCTCCACCTTGGGAGCTGCAGCCTAACCCGCGTGCCCGCTCCCAGCGTTGAGTGAATGCTCAGGCTTCCCCCAGCGGTCTCCACAATCCTGCGCACGATTGGCAACCCGAGGCCGCTGTGAATCTCGCCTCCTCGTTTCTTGGTCGAGGCGTAGGGCTGGAGGCAACGAATCGGGTCTTCCATACCCATGCCGTCGTCCTCTACTTCGAGCACAACCCACTCGTCCTCCTCGAATGCCCGAACGATCACGCTCCCCGGCCCCTCTTCGAAGGCCTCACCCGCGTTTCGGAGCAAATTCCCGAGTGCTCGCTCGAAGGGCTCGCGAGGCACGAAGGCGGCGAGCTCGTCGCCGATCTTGAGTCGCACGGTGACTCCCTCCAGTCGAGCCTGGTTTCGCGCGACCGCGTTCTCTACGGCCTGGCGGAGCGGTGTCTGAGTCGAGGGGGTGTTGGCGCTCACCGCGTAGGAGCGCGAGTCCTGCACGAGCGCGTTCAGGAGGTCGATCTGCCGATCCAGGCCAGAGAGGAACGGCTCTCGCTCGCCGGGGTCGGTGTCGGCGAGCAGGCTTTCGGCGCGACGTCTGAGGTTGACGAGGTTGAAGGTGGTGGTCGCGAGGTCGTGAGCCAGAGCGCCGATCGAAAGCGCTGACTGCCGGAACGCCAGCTCTTCTGCGGCCTGGGCCGTTTCGGGGTCTCGGTCGCGCAGCTCGCGAAGACGCTCAGGGAGCGTCTCTTCCAGCGCCCTCCTTCGCTCGAGTTCGCGATCGTCGGCCGTCCAGCGCTTCCGCGTTTCTTGGGCCGTCTTGGAGACCTGAGCGTTGTCGTCGCCCCACAGCCGCTCGATCACGTTTCGCGCACTCGCGCTGCGGTAGTGCCCCAGCACGCGCGCCAAACCTCGGCGGACCTCCCACTTGGAGTCGGCAGCCAGGACGCTCAAGCGCGGTTCGAGCAGCTCCTCCAAGGCTGTTGGCGGCAGGCTCTCGGCGAGGCGCCGAACCTTGCGCAGCGCTTCCTCGCGCTCGGTCCAACTGCCCCGATCCAGTCGCTTCGCGAGCGCCTCAAGATCGGGACTCATACTTCCCTCCGTAGCGGCGTGCGCGCTCGCGGAAGGCCTCGGGTCCGCCCTCCAGTAGGGCTCCGATCTCGACCTTGGCGTCGTCAACGGTCCCCGCGCGAACCACGCGGGCCGCGGTCCCTGTGGACTCCAGGACGACGACGTGGGTCTGCCCCGCGTCTCCCAAGACGACAATGTTCGCGTTGTGCGTCGCGAAGATCAGTTGTCGTTTGCCTGCGAGCTTCTTGATTGGGTCAACGATCTTCTCCATGAGGGTGTCTTGATCCAGGTGGCTCTCAGGCTCGTCACAGATCAGAGGCTTGTCACTCTGCAGGAGGAGAATCGGGAGGATCGCCGAGAACTTCTGCCCGGTGCTGAGTTCGTGGGAAGACTTCCACTCCTCTCCGTCCTTGAACAGGATCGAGGGGACGTCAGGGAGGTCGAGCACCTCGATCTGGTAGTGCTCCGGCTTGCCACGAAGGTGACGAATCAGCCACTCGGCATGCGCCCGCTCCACGTGGGTCAGTGTCGCGAGCTCTTCCGCTGCATTCTCCGCGACGAGGCGCGCGAACTCGCTAGGGCTTAGGTGCTCGACGACGCCCGCAATCACGCGCTTCTGGCCCGTCTCCCCTGTCCCTCGATAGAAGTTGGAGAGCGCCTGCTCAAAGGCTTGAGTGTCGCCCTGACCTTGGAATTCGATACGAATTCCAGCGCCCACGAGGTTCTCGTTGAGGAACTCAACGACCCTGCGGCGTGTTGCGCGACGGCGATCCCGTGCCTCTGAGAGTCGGGCGATCTGGCTTTGGCGCGCGTGGCGCTGTCGCGAGAGCTGAGCGAGGCGTGCCTCCTGATCCCGAACCTTCTCCTCAAGCGACGCGACGGCAGCGTCGGCCTCCAGAATCGCCGCTGCGGCTGCCTTGGCGACCTCCTGCTGCCTCAGCAACTCCGAAAAGGCCGCGCCTTGCTCATGATGCCGCTCGTAGAGCGCATGCCGAACCGAGCGGCACTCCTCGAGGAACTCCCGCACCTCTGTCTGGGCGGCGTCCATATGGCGCTCGATTGCTTGTCGAAGACGCTCTTGCGCAGCCTGGATCCGCTTCAAGACGTCCTGATTCGGAGACGCCGCGCCCACAGGGCGGGGCTGAAGACCCTCAAGGGCTCGGCTTCGCGACTCGTCTAGGGCTAGCTCCGTGGCCTTGGCCCCCTTCGCCAGGCTCTTGACGACGCGCTCCTCCTCAGCTCGGGCGGAAGCGGCAGCGGTGGCGGCTTGAAGCTGCGCATTGGTGTCGACCTGGCCTCCTTCGAAGGACTTTCGCTTGATCCGGGCGGACTCCAGGTCGTGCTGGAGCGCCTCCACGTCCCCCACCTCTCCATGCAGGCTCTGGAGCTGCGCTGCTGAGACTTGGAGCTGGCTGTCGAGGCGCTCCAAGGTCGCCTTGACGGTCTCGAGGTCGTCGTGGGCGAAGCGGTCGATCAGGGCCAGGCGATCCATGGGCTTGCTCGCCATGGCCTCGATCTCGGACTGGCTGTAGACGTATGCGCCGGTCTTGAGCAGCCCCTCGGGGGGCGAGTGGATCAGGGCGCCTTGGGCGTCGAAGACCTTGGGGGCGGACTTGGCCTGGCGCTCAACGACAAAGACCCCCAGGGGGGTCTCGACCTCGACGCGGATCCTGCCCGCTTTGAGGTTCTTCTTCACCAGGCCCTCGAGGCTGCGCGAGTCCTCGACCGGCACCTGCAGCGCGTAGCGGAGGAACTCGAGCAGGGTGGTCTTGCCCGAGCCGCGCGAGCCGATCACGCAGTTCAGGTGGCCCGACAGCTCCTGCTGGAAGCCGCCAAGGAACCCCTCGTCGATCTCTATTGAACGGATCCGCTGGAAGCTCATGGAGGGATCATGGCACCCGCAGCGCGAGCGGGCCATCGCGCTCACCCAAGCGAGCGAACATTGACAGCCGCGCCCTCGGCGACTACACGAAGAGGGTGAAGCGATTCGAGGGAACCCTTCTCGGATTCCGTTCTGAGCGCCCAGTTCTGGGTACCCAGGACGCCCAATTCGACCCCAGTATGGCGTGGCGCCAAGGCGGTACGGTCCCTGCCGTAAGTCCTTACCACCGGGACGGGGGCGGTATGCTCAGGGCCCCAGGCAGTATGGCTTTGAGGCCCGATTCGCCGTCGAGTCTAGACTTGTGGCGCCAAAGCGCCGAGATCGCCAAGAAAACCGGGCCTCGGGCGGGAAGGCCCTGCGTAGCTGTCGGCGCAGCCGACAGCTCGCCAAACTGTCGAAACCAAAACGCCGCTTGCGCGGATCCTGCGGATCCACGCGCGCGACCCCTGCGTAGCTGTCGGCGCAGCCGACAGCTCGCCTTGAACTAAGCCGCTTCGCGGCAGCGAGAAGACATGATTCGCGATCAGCTCGCCGAATTCTTGCCCTCCTAACTCCTGCCCTCCCAACACCCGACCATCTAAACGCGGTGCAATGCCCATAGCGCCGCGGAGGGCCGTGGTCCGCCGTGTGCTCTTGCTCGTTGGTGCGGTTGAATCCTCTTGGTTAGGCACGAGGCGTCTCCGCCTGCTACCCCGAGGACATGCCTCACGTCGTCCGATTCTTCCTCCTCTTGGCCGTCGGTTGGGTCTCTCGGGAGCAGCAGACGGTGATCGCCTACCTCCAGGCCGAGAACGAGACCCTCCGAGAGCAGCTCGGAGGCCGCAGGCTGCGCTACACGCCTCGTCAGCGTCACCGGCTCGCTCAGGCTGGCAAGGCGCTTGGGAGGGCGCTCCTGGCTCGCTACGCCTCGTTGGTGACCCCGGACACGATCCTGCGCTGGTATCGCAACCTCGCTGCGGAGAAACACTCTTCCAAGCCCCTGGGTCGCCCCCGGAGGCGCCAGCAGCTGGCGCCCCTCCTCCTCCGCCTCGCTCACGAGAACCCTGGCTTCGGCTACACCCGCCTCCGCGACGTCCTCCACAACCTCGGATACTCCACGAGCCGCAGCACCGTGAAGCGAGTGCTGGACGACAAGGGCGTCGTCCCAGCCCCGGAGCGAAACCGCTCCACCTCATGGCGAGAATTCCTGGCTGCTCACTGGGAAGGCTTGGCCGCTGGTGACTTCTTCCAGGTCGAGGTCTTGACCCTGCGGGGAATCGTCCGCTACTCCGTGTTCTTTGTCATGGAGCTCAGAACGCGGAGAGTTCATATAGCAGGGATCCAGCCCGACCCCGACGGCCAGTGGGTCCTTCAGGTCGCTCGCAACCTGCTCAACGACTTCGACGGCTTCCTCCAGGGCAAGACCCACCTGATCCTCGACCGGGATCCGCTCTTCACCGCAGCCTTCAAGGAACTTCTTAGGCACAGCGGAGTCCAGGTCGTGACCTTGCCTCGCCGAAGCCCGAACCTCAACGCCTACGCCGAGCGCTTCGTGCGCTCGATCAAGCACGAGTGCCTCGGTCGCATGGTGATCCTGGGCGAAGGGCACCTCCGCCACGCGGTTGCTCAATACGTCGAGCACTACCACCGAGAGAGGAACCACCAGGGCCTCGATAGCGCCCTGATCGACCCTGGGCCGACCGTCGGCCAGCAGGAGGGCAGACTTCTCTGTCGATCCCGCCTCGGCGGGCTCCTGCGCCACTACCACCGGGAGGCTGCTTAGTTAGGGAAAGCCCGGTTGCGCCCGCGAGCAGACCTGGAAGTGTCCAGGGAGGACGCGTCGTGTCGATCCTCGCCCAAACTCGGCTCAACGCTCCGCCCCTCGGTTTCGCGATCCTCGGCACAGACGGCTCAGGATCCTCGATTCTCCCTTGGATGAATTCTGGAACCCTTCGAGCCTGATTGAAGCGCGCCTTGGAACTCTGGTGGCGTCCAGAAAGGACCCTTCGTGTGTGGCTGCCTCGGCCGTTCGGCTCAAACGCACCTCCTCGACTCCGCGAACGCTCCTCACGAGCGGCTTGGAATCGGCGATTCCGACTCGGTCGACTTCTGGAACCCTACGGGCCCGGACGCGTGTCTGGGGAGGACGGCTCGTGTGATTGTGCCTCGCTGTTCGGCTCAACGCCCCTTCTCTCGATCCTCCGAATCATCCCTACAGACGACTCAGATTCAGGGATTCTCGCCTGGACGACTTCTGGAACCCTTCGAGTTAGAAGGGGAATGCGTTTCGCCGATGAAGTCGCATGGGCAAGATTTGCCCATGGGCGTGAAACGCTGGGACGGAACTGGGACCTACTTCATGGCCTCGACGTGGGCCCACCAGCGCTTTTGGATCGCGTTCCAGTCCACTCCGCTCCAAGACTGAGCGTAGGCGTCCTTGCTTGGAGTCCCCTCCCTCAAGGCCTTGAGATAGCGCTGGTAGCGGCTCTTGGTATCTGGCGTCGCGCCGAGGTTGAAGAAGTGGACCATGCTCCAGGCCTGGGCATACTTGGCCCACACGGTGCCTGAGTAAAACTCCTGCGGAGTCTCTTGCATGATCTTGGGGAAGGACATCGGGCGGTTGCCGTTGGCCTTGACGAAGTAGCGAAGGTTGTCAAGCCGTCCCTCTAGGACGAGGCCTGTGCGACCAACACGTCCTCCCTTGACCTCTACGGCGCTCATGAACTCGGCGAGGCCCTCGTTCAACCAGAAAGGAATCGCGTTGTCGGGCACGAGCTGGTGCATGAACTGGTGAAAGCCCTCGTGGAGCAAGACCTGGATCGTCTTGTCCCTCGTCTTGCTCCCCTTCTCCTCGAAGAGGAGCAGCTGGCGGTAGCGAGGCAGATAGCACCCGAGGGTGGACTCCACGCGATCGTTGATGCTGAGCTCCGAATAGCCGTGGTAACCCTCCTGAGTGTCGAAGATCAGGACCTTGGAGCGACGACCGTCCGCCGGAAGCGGGAAGGTCTTGGCGTAGTGCGCCCGGCCCGCCTCCAAGAGCTCCGCATACTCCTGGGCAGCGGTCGCTGAGACGTTCGTCTGGACGAAGTAGTTCTCGGTCTTGGCCTCGAAGCGCCGCGCCCAAGGAGGGCCGTTGATCACGTTCTGGACGTTGCGAGTCAGCCCCACCAACTCCTCCTCCCAAGGAGCCAGGGCCCGAGCCAACTCGAGGTCCTCGAGGGCGACCTCCAACTCGTCTTGAGAGAAGCGGACCAGACCGCGCGCGATGTAACCCTCGGCAGCCCCCGGAGCGCTCTTGATCGCGGCCTCCGCTTGAACCAGGGCCTCCTTGGGACGGCCAATGTCGAGCAGGACCCGGGCCCGAAGCGCCTGGGCCTCGTGGAAGCGCGGGGCCAGGCGGCACGCGATCTCCAGGTCGCGCTCGGCCAGGAAGGCGCTGCCGATCTTGTGAAAAAGTCGCGCGCGGACGTAGTAAGCAGCGGCGAAGTCAGGGCTGAGGCGAATCGCGTTGCCTATGTTGTCAGCCACCGTGTAGAGGACCCGGTAGTCCTCGCTGCCGATCTGAGAGACCGCCTTCCGGTAGGCCTGGAGGGCTTGGGGCGAGACCTTGGAGAGCCCGAACTCGTCCTCGGCGGAGAGCGAAGTGTCGATGGGACGGTCCGCCGCGCTGGCCCCGAACACCGGGAGCTCGCCGGCCCGGCTGAGCGCCTTGAACAAGAGCGCGTCCAGGCGCGCGAAGGACTTCCGCAGCCAGGCGAAGCGAACGTGCCCTTGGAGCTTGACCTTGCGCAGGCGAATCGCTGCCGACTTCATGGGACCCGCGCCGCCGACGAAGACCCGGGTCCCGTTCCAAGTCGGGGTGGGAATGTTGACCGCGATCCGCGTTTGGCCCCGTGAGCTGACCTTGAGCGAGTTCCCGCGAATCACGACCCGGATGTCCGTGCTCCCGGTCGGGCGAACAGCCTTCCGCTTCTCCTTGAGCGTCTCTAGGTTCCCGTTCCGATAGCGGAGGAGTCGCAGCGCGCGATACTTGGGGTAGACCGTGACCAGATACCAGACTGCGTCGTTCCCGTCGCAGTCGAACCCGATCCCGAAGCAGCCGCCGTGGTCGCCCGTGACCTTCTCGATGGTGGCTTGGAGATCGCAGCGCCCGTCGAACCCGATCTCTTGGGTCCCGACGAGGAAGATCCCGCGGCCCGTCGCCTCGAGCGCGCCGCCCACGACCTTGGCGGAGGTCCCGCGAAAGGGCGTGAAGGCCCAGTCCTTCCCTTCGTCCTGCTTGCGGAAGGGATACTCGATCGTGACGCTCGTCCCCTTTTGACTATATTTCCCCTGGAAGACGCGCGAGGCCTCTTCGAGCTCCGACACGTTCGGGACCTTGCTCGAGAGCGCGCCGTCCAGCTTGATCGCCCGCTCGAAGGCTCGATCCGCCTCCTTGAACATTCGCTGCTTGAGCGCCCAGTAGCCGAAGCGGAGCTGGTCCTGAGCGTCGTCCTCGCGGACACCCAGCTGGCGCAGCTTGAGGGCCACCGCCTCGGGGACGCTGCTCCAAGACCGCGCCGCTGCACCCTCCGCAGCCTTGACCTTGAACCCCTGCTCGTTTCGATCCTCCAACACCGCGCCCGCCAGAGAGAAGCCCTGCGTCAGCTTGATGTCCAAGGGGGCCTTGCGTGACTCGGAGCGCGCGCGCTCGAGCTCGGCGCTCAGGGCCTTGGTCAGCGCGCCCTTCTCCGAGCGAATCCGCTCCTGGAGAGCCTTGACTCGCTCGCGCCCAGCGGCCGCCTTCTTCTCGGCCGCGGCGACACGCTCTGGCGGCTCCTCGGTCGTCGCCTCAGGACCCTTGAGCGAGACCAGGACCTTGCGGATCGACTCGTCGAGCCCCGTCCCCGCGATCGCGTCGCCATACTTGGCTTGGAAGGCCTCCAGCTCCTTGGCGGCAGCTAGAGGGTCCTCGAGAGACGACTTGGCGGCCTTGTCGACCGCGGCCTGGGCGAGGGCTTGGAGCGCGTCCAGGCGGGCTCGGCGGGCCTTGGCGTTGCTGGCAGGCGCGTCTCGCAAGAGCTCGAAGGCCTTGGCCGCGTCACCCTCCTTGAGCAGCGCTAGAGCCTGATCCAATCCCTCGATCGCTCGCAGGGCAGGGTAGAGAGGCTGGGGGAAGTCGACCCGCCAGCCCGACTCGTCTCGAGCGAAGGCGAAGGGCACCTCGAAGTTGACTCGCCCGATCGCCAGCCGCAGGTCCCCGCTCCCGCCCTTCCCGCGAGCCTTCACGTTCATCAGGCTCTTGATCTGGAGGCCTCCTGCCCCCCGCGCCAAGACCTCGTAGCGCTCGGTCCACAGCTCGCCGCCCAGCGCCTCCGGATCCTGGCTCAGGCCCTCGGCCTCGATCCCCTCGGTCTTGCAGGCCTTGGCGTGAGCGCTCGCGTCCTTGGCGCGGTAGCGCTCGTAGGCCAGCTCCAAGAGGCGCCCGCGGCCCCGCGCCGTCAGGGTCTCGCCCAAGGCGTCGAGGTCCTTGAGCCCGTCCTTTCCCCAGGCCCGCCTCAGGAGGGCGTAAGCAGCCCGACCGTTGGGGCAGGGCTGGCAACCCCAGACATGCCTCTGAATGACCCCCAGGACGTTGAGCGCGCCAGGCGAGACACGTCAGCAGCAGAGTCTGATGCTCAGGACGAAGTTTCAGCAGAGAAGACCAACCTTCAGAGACTCGCAGCCGCGATCCAGGCAATCCAAGACAAGGTGGAGTTTCTACAGGAGCGCGTTGATGAGCACCGGAGGTTCAGTGCAGCCGTCACGTCACTCGCTGGAAGGTGGGAGAAGTCAGTTTACAACCCCGCGGACTTGTCCGCCTTGCTGGCGTTCTTGGAGTCGGAGCGGGTCCTTTCCCAACGGAGCATCGACGATTCGGAACAGGAGGCGGTAACCCTGGAGGCTCGGCTCCAGGAGCTGAGGAGCATGGGGGGGAGCTTCCCCCAGGGGCTCCCTGAGGCATGTGAGCGAGTAGACGGGCGCCTCCTCGTTGAACGATTCGAGACTGTAGGGGTAGAGGAAGCAGCCGAAGTGGAGGCGCGGCTAGGGCCGCTTGTTAACGCAATCCTCGTCGAGAATGCTGACTCAGCTGCCCAGGAACTCGCGCAACATTCGGACACTCCTCCTTCCGTTCTGCTCCTGAATGGCAGGGAGGTGGGGATTTCTCCGGAGGACTTGCCTGCTGGACAGGTTCTTAGAGGTTCAGTAGCTGTAGAAGAAGGGCTCGGGCTCAGGCTCTCCCGTCTCCCTGACGCCCCCGTCATTGGACGTCAAGCGCGTGAGCAGGTGATCCTCCGGTTGGAGGCCCAGCAGAAGAGTCTCGACGAGAGACTCACTGAGAAGCGTGAGCGTCACAGAACGCTAGGGGCAGATGCTCAGAGCGTTCGCTCTCTGCTCCCGAACAGTGACCTGCTTGTTGGGCCGCCTCCCGCAGAGCAACTCGCCAGCGCTGAAGCCGAGCTCGTCGAGACCCAGGCTGAGAGGGAAGACTCACGAGCCAGGTTGCGATTGCTCACCGACAGGTGGGGGCAACTGAGGACACGAAAGCAGGCGCTAGAGGAGGTCTGGCCTGACGCGACCCTCTTGCCGCCTCCTGAACATGCTGAACGCGCTGCGCAACTCAAGCAGGAGGTCGCGGCTGCAGCTGCTGCGAGTCGCCGGGTTGACCGCCTGCTGTCTGACCAGGAGATCGTCGCCAGTGGATTGGACGATCTCCGCACGCCTCCACTCAACGCTGCGGATCGCAGAGAACTTGAGGAGCGTGTTGCGAATGCTCAACGGACTCGGGACGCATGGCTCGCTCCCCAAGCTGACCTAGAGTCGGTAAAGGGTGACCTCGAAGCTCTGGGATTCGCTGACGCCGAGGAGAGGATTCGGGCAGAGGAGGAACTCTTGGCCTCACTCAACGCAGAGGTCGAGGCAGCAGAGAAACTCTTGGAGAAGGCTCGGGAAAGGCGCAACCGACGGAAGGAAGACGAGAACGATCGGGAGAAGGATCTCCGAGACGCAGAGGGGAGGGTTGAAGGGAGTCGCGCGCGTCTACGAGCCATGGACGCGGAGATCGAAGCCTGCGGAGTCGATGATGCTTCGGACGAGGCACTTCGATTGACTAAGGCGGCCGCACGCGCGGCGATCGCAGGGCACGACGCAGCAGTAGAGGCTACGAAGGCTGCCGGCAACCTGCTCGCGAGCATCGAGCCCCAAGTCGCGGCAGCCGAAACGAGAGTAGGGGCGGCGATCAAGGAGCGCACTGAGCAAGAAGCGCAGGCCGGGCCGGCCGTTGCCCGCTGGGAGGCGTTGGAGGCTAGGTGCGCCGAACTGGGGCTGCTCGAGGCCGCTCTTGGGGATGAGGCGTTGAAGGAGGTCGCAGGGAACGCCAGTGTCGATGTATTCCAACTCCGGAAGCATTGGTGGGCGCTGATGCTTGACCGACTTCAGCGCGCTACTGGCGGAGAGAGCTTAGCAGCGGCCCTGCGTCTCATCGCCGAGTCGAGCACGGAGACTGGGAGTGATCAGTACGTGCGCGCGTGGCTCGACACCCGAGCTTGGCTTGCTGAGCGAGTACCCAAGCACGTCAGTGAAGTCGAAGACCCAGTTGAAGCGTTGCGCAGGCTGCGCCGCTACCTGGATCGCCTGGTGGACAAGCTCCAACGCTACGAACACCGGCTTCGCGGAGACTCTCGAGACGTTGCGCGGGCGATCGAGGGACGACTCCGCAAGGTGAACAACCTACTCACCAAGCTAAACCGCGATCTGCGCGGGGTTGGCTTCGGCAGCATCGAGGCGATCCGAGTCAAGAGCGAACGGGAGAAGAGCATGAGCTCGATCCTCTCAGCCTTGTCAGACCCGGACCAACAGGGCGCTTTGTTCGGTCCCGACATGTCCATCGAGGAGGCATTGGACGAGCTGTTCCGGCGGCACGGAGGACGTCGAGACGGCGGGCGGCGGATACTGGACTACCGGGAGTACCTCAAGCTCAGGGTCGAAGCGCGGAGAAGCAACTCCGACGATTGGGAGGAAGTGCGAGACGGAGCCCAGATGTCTACTGGCGAGGGGATTGGCGTTGGTGCAGCCATCATGATGGTGGTCTTGACCGCGTGGGAGCGTGATGCTGCTCTGATCCGTGCCCGCCGAGAGACCGGAACGCTCCGATTCTTGTTCCTAGACGAAGCCAATCGCCTCTCGCTCGACAATCTGGGGGTCCTATTCGACCTGTGTGCAGCACTCGATCTCCAGCTGCTGGCCGCAGCCCCAGAGGTGGCCACGTCGAGCGGGAACACCACCTATACCTTGCAGCGGACGACGGATTCTGAGGGACGTGAGGTCGTGAATGTCTCGGGGCGCCGAGCCAGGCGGCACGACCCATGACATTCTGGGGGACCAGGCCCCATGCTCTGGCACTGGTAGAGCTTCTGCTTACGGGCGAGGTTCGCCGGCGAAGGAATCAAGAGAGCGCGTGGTCCACCTTGCTCGACCTTGGTTGGGCCCGTCGCAGCCGCCGGAGCGGCGTATTGGAGCTCGACAACGTCGCTCGGGACTCGGTCGAAGCGACGCTGAGCGCTGCATGGCCTGAGTGGTCCGACTTTGCGGAGCGACTGCGCGAATTGGAGCTTCCCTATACGCCGAATGGACTTCGAGAGCTAGAGCGTCACGACCGAATCGAGGCTGCGAGCATGCTCGAACTCCCGAGTCGATTGAACAGAAGAACCGCTGCGGCTGCAGTGGCTGAGCACTCCAAGGCTCGCCTGGGTCCGTTCGAGCAGCTGGTCCTAGAGGACGTTGACGTGACCTATGACGGGTTGGTACGAATGCGAGCCAGTCGAGGTTTGGCCGTCAAACGCGATGGTCTGGTGACTGCTGCTCGTGGCCTTACCCAGTTGCTCGGCGAACTTGTTGTGAGTGATCGCGCCCTTCGCGATGGGACGCAGCTAGCAGGTGACATCCCGCGCGCTGTGCTAACCATCGAGAACCTGGGAGCGTACCTGGACTGCCCAGCCCCAGAGGATGTCCTGGTGGTTCACGTGCCGGGCTGGAACACCCGAACAACAAAGGACCTTCTAGAGGGCATGGCTGACGTCCCGCTCATCCACTTCGGAGACCTGGATCCAAATGGGATTGCGATCGTCTCTCATCTGCGACGGTGGAGGCCGGAGGTCAGGTGGTTCGTGCCCGAGTTCTGGGAGGATTACTCGGATGAGAAGGGATTGATGCGACAGTGGCCAGTCATGGAGTGGCCCCCGGACACTCCCCCCTGGGTTCGTGACCTCTCGCAGCGCGACATGTGGCTCGAACAAGAGGCGATTGTCATGGACGAGCGCTTCTTGTGGGCATTGGAAGACAGCTTGAAGTGAGACTTCGCAGCTCAAGCTACTCCGAGCCGGGGTGCGACGACCGGCAGGAACACGTTGAGCCCGGTGTAGGGCAAGAAGGGCACGGACAAGCCTCGTTGCCCCTGGGGGGAGGCTCATGACGAACCATGCCATAGAAGCCGACTATGAACGTGAAGCCGATCGCCACGGAGGTCCGCGCAGCGCGCGAGCAAGCAGCTCGAGCGGGACCATCAGGTGTTGAGCGCGGGTTCCAGCGCGAAGAAGACGACGGCGGCGAGGCCTGCGACCACGAGCGGACCCAAACGGCCGAGCTGGCAGCCCCACATCTCCCGCCTCGATCAGCTCGAAGGTCAGGGCGCTCATTCCGACCAGCCCAGCCGCCTGGCCGGGCCAGTCGAAGGATTCAAGGCCCGGGTGGTGAAGCCCTCAACGAATGGGCTCCTTCCTGTCGAGTCGCATAGCGTTGGCCAGCTTCTTCCTGCTTGCGCTTGGTCACTGCGCGGTGGGCGGTCTTGGTTCCCGTGCTAGAACTCCCTGAGGACTCCACCAAGAGCCAGATTGCGAGGTGACGTCATTTCCGAACCCGCACGCGCCCACCAACGACGACCTGGTCGTCAGGGTGGACGACGACGACCTCTCCCTCACGCATCCCGCTCAGGACTTCGGACGCGAACTCACCCCTTTGACCGATCTCGACTTCGCGTAGCTCGACGGACTCACCGTTCAGCACATAGACTCGCCAGTGACCATCACCACGGAACATTGCGCTGTTGGGGATCTTGAGCACTTGTTCTCGCTCCCAAAGCACGAACGTCGCCTCGATGCGGTATCTGTCCCCAAGGCTCCTCCACTTCTTCGGGTCCGTGGTGATCTGGACGATGACCAACACACGTTGTTCCTCGACTCCCAAGGCCGAGACCTTCTTGAACGCGACCGGCTCTACGACCCGGACGCGGCCCTCGAGCGGGTCCCCACCCCAGCGGTCAAGGACCACTCGCGTCCCCGAGTGGATTTGGGCTGCGTCTGATGAGAGCACCTCGACCTCGACCTCTAGCGCCCCTGGGTCACCTATCTCCACCAAGGGGGATCCACCGGCAACGACGCCTTCGCTCTCGTGGAACACGTGGAGGATTTTGCCTGCAGCTGGAGTGCAGATCTCGGCGCCTTCCTCCGCTGTACTGCCCTCTAGCCCGTAGCGCTGCCCGTAGACCTGAGCGGCCTGTAGCTCGTGCTGGGCTACGGCTACTGAGGACTGGGCTGCTAAATGGAGCGCGTCCTTCACACCTGACAGCGTTCGGACTTCGTCGAGGTCGGCGTCAGTCGTCGCCCGCTGCTCGAGGAGCCTCCGGGCTCGTTCGAGCTCTGTCCTGGCGAGCGAGGCCTCACTGGTCGCTGCCTCCGCGCGTTGCCTGGACTCAGCCAAGCGTGCGGTCGCGCCGGCGACCTTGGCTTCGGCCTCCGCCTCCGCCCGGCGGTCGAGCAGCCGCGGAGGAGGGGGTGCGAGCCTGGCGACCACGTCGCCTGGTCGAACGGTGTCACCGACTTCCAGCTTCGACCGCCGGACCACTCCTGCGACGGGGGCGGACACCAGGAAGCGGTCCTGCACACGCGCCCTCCCTTCCTCTCGGAAGGTGACTCGGAGCGGACCCTGTTCCACCTGGGCGACGTCCACCAGTGGCCCACGGGGCATGAAGGCGTACGCGATCGCGATGAGCGACAGCATGCCCAATGTCACTAGGATGATTCCACGGATCCACTTCACAGCCTACTCCCGAGTCTTGAGCGCGGAGACGAGGTCGAGCCTGTCCAAGCGACGGCGCACGATCAGCGCCGAGAGCCCGGCCGATGCGACGACGATCACGGCGCTGAATGCGAAGGTCTGGGGCTCGATCACGAATGGGATGCGGATGATCTCGTTCTGCCACGTTTGGACCGTCCCGTAGCACAACACCACGCCAAGGCCCCACCCCAAGGGAATCGCCAGCGCGGTGATGACCGCGAGTTCGCCCAAGAGGATCGTCGACACCTCCCAGCGGGTGAATCCCAGGACCCTGAGGCTGGCGAGCTCCCGCGAACGCTCCGAGAGGGCGATTCGCGCAGCGTTGTAGACGACAGCGAACGAGATCGTGGCCGCCAAGAGCGTGCTCAGGAAGGCGAACGTCAGCATCTGACGGTCCATGGCCTCCCGCGTGGACGCGAGGGAGCCTCCGCTGCTGGTGACTCCCGCGACGCGAGGTCGTCTGAGGAGCGCACGTTGGATCTCCTCTTGACGGCCCGGGTCGATCGCCAGGTCGGCGCCCGAGACGGCGTGCCCCTCCCCAAGCAGCCGGTTCAGGGCGTCCAGAGACATGTAGCCAGAGGTGCCGAGATAGTCGTGTACGAGCCCTGCGACCGGGATCTCGGTGACGCGGCGAGTCCCTTCGAGGGCTTGGACCGTCACCGTCTCTCCGGGCCGGACCTTCAGAAGGTCGGCGAGCGCGGCGCTGAGCAACAGGCCGGCAGGTGGGGGCTGAAGGACGCGGTCGTCACCGTCGATGAGCTGCCGAAGCACGCTCTTGGGTTCGGAGGCCCGAATCCCAGTTCTCCGGCTCAGGTGTCCGTGCCGCATGACTACAGGCACCTCGCGGTAGGGTTCGCCGCGCTCCACGCCGGCAATGGACTCAATCTCGAACAGGGCGCGACGTGAGGTCGGCTCGGTGAAGACGACGGTCAGGTCTTCCCGTTGGACGAGGTTGTACTGGACGTTCAGCGTGTAGTCCGCGGCGTCAGAGAATGAGGCGCTAAGGACGACGAGTCCCCCCGCGAAGGAGACCCCGATTACGGAGAGGAGGGTGTTGACCGGGCGTCGCTCGAGGCTGCGCACGACCATTCTCGCAGGCTGGGAGAAGAACCGCGACAGACCCAGCTGCTCGACGAGGGAGACCCGGTAGGTTGCGGGAGGCTCCGGTCGCATGGCCTCCGCGGGAGGGAGTCGCACGGCGCGCGACACGGAGAAGAGTGTGCCGGAGATCCCGGCCATGAGCGTAACTAGCGCCGCGCTGGCCACGATCCATGCCCGTACCTCGTAGGGGGCGCTCGGGAACCGGTAGAACTCCAAGAAGACGCTGGTCGTCCCTGCTCCGAGCACTGCGCCGAGCGCCGTCCCGCAGGTCGTCCCGATCAAGACCACCGCGACTACGAGCTTGCAGTAGTGGAACCCTACCTCGCCGTTTCGATACCCGAAGGCCTTGAGGACCGCGATCTGCTCGCGCTGGGTGTTGATGAGGCGAGCGACGACCACGTTGAGGAGGAAGGCTGCCACGCCGAGAAAGATCAGCGGCAGCACCCGCGCCATCAGCGCGAGCGTCTTGAACTCTTCGTTGAGGTATCGGTGTGAGAGCTGGTCCTTTCGGCCGTAGGCCCCCTTGCCCCCGTACGGCGCCAAGGCCGCGTCCACACGCTCTAGCACGTCTTCCGGCGAGGCGCGCGGGGCGAGCGAGATGGACACCTGGTTGAACGCGCCATCCATGTCGAAGGCTGTGCCGAGGGGCTCCCGCTCCATCCACAGGATCGCGTAGCGCTTGAAGTCAGGGAGGAGGGTGCCTGGGCCCAACTGGAACACGAAGTCCGGCGCGAGCGCGACCCCGACGATCCGCAGGTCCCTCCTGTGCCCGTTGACGACAACGCTGAGCGTGTCCCCGAGGCCCAGGCCGTGGGCTCCTGCGAAGCCATCGCTGAGCAGGACCTCGTCCCCGCGGTGGGGAGCGGGCATGCGCCCGGCCTTGACGAAGACCCGATTCAGCGCGTCCGGCTGACCCGAGACGGAGACCAACTGGCCGGTGATCGGGTCGCCGAACCCCTCCACCCGGAGCCTGACGGGCGCCACCACCCGCGTCTCGACCTGCTCGACTCCCGGAATCCCCTCGAGCTGTGCGCTGACGCCCTCAGGGGCGCGCTTCACGTCTGAGAACACGTCGGCGAAGCGATTGTCGCGGTAGAACCGCGCCCTGGCGCTCTCCAGAGAGTCAACCGCCGACAGGGACATGACGAAGGTCGAGACGCCGCCGACGATGACTAGGACGATCGCCAGGGCCTGCCCTCGAATCTGCCAGAGGTCCCTCAGCACTTTGCGGTCCAGGCTCCGCACTACCAACTCAACTCCCGAGCAGACGTCTTGGCTGTGTTGATCTCGACCTCCGCCACTGCGCCATCGCTGATGTGGACCACCCGATCTGCCATGGCCGCGATGCCAGCGTTGTGGGTAATGACCGCTGTCGTCGTGCCCAACTCGGTGTTGATGCGTTCCAGCGCCTGCAACACGAGCACCCCTGTCTTCGAGTCCAGCGCACCTGTGGGCTCGTCGCAGAGCAGCACGGTCGGCTGCTTCGCGATCGCGCGGGCGATCGCAACCCGCTGCTGCTCCCCACCGGAGAGTTGAGCCGGGAAGTGATCGAGGCGCTCTGCCAGCCCGACGAGAGCTAGCGCATCTTCGGGTGACATGGGGTCCTTCGCGATCTCGGTCACGACGGCGACGTTCTCGCGGGCCGTGAGGCTTGGGATCAGGTTGTAGAACTGGAACACGAACCCCACGTTTTCGCGGCGGTAGCGGGTGAGCACCTCGTCATCTGCGCTCGTCAGCTCCTGGTCGCAGAACCAGACTCGCCCGGCGGAGGCGACGTCTAGCCCCCCCAAGATGTTGAGGAGCGTCGATTTCCCGCTGCCAGAGGCGCCGAGGAGCACGGTGAGTTCACCGGCATACAGGTCGAGGTCCACGCCCCGCAGCGCCAGTACCTGAACGGCTCCCATGTCGTAGGTCTTGGAGAGCTGCTCCATGTGGAACACCGCCCTTCGGCCGTCTGGCGTGGCACTCTGCGATGGCACGACCCCAGAGGTCACGACTGCCGTTCTCCGGCAGAGGCAGTGTTCTTGTGGAGCGCGTCACCTGGTTCAAGGACTCGGCGGACCATGTCGACGAGTTGAAGGCCCAATCGCTCCATCTCCGCAGGTCGGTCGGCATCCCAGTGCTCCACGAACCAACGGTCCCCGACCTCTCCGACGGCCATCGCTGCGGAGACGAGGAGCTCTTCCGGCAAGTCCGAGCGGACGACCATTAGGTCTTGCCCGCGACGAATGATCCCGCGCAGCAACCCGGTCATCTCCTCCCAGAACTCACCCATCGCCCCTCGGGTCCGGTGTTCCAGGGGGAGGTGCCACACTGCCCTCGCGACCTCTATGGCTGAGGAGTCCCACCTCGCGGGCTCAGTGGCGGCCCCCACGAGCCGACTGAGGTCTTCCCAGAACGACTCCGCGGACAGGGCCTCGAGGTCGATCTCCAGATCCGATACAGCACCCAAGAACCGGTCGCGTAGGACCGTGACGAGGAGGTCCTCACGGTCATTGAAGTAGTGGTACGCGACCCCCTTACTGAACCCAGCTCGCTTGAGGATCCTGTTCATGGACGCGTCGAGAAGGCCGTGAGCGGTGAGCTCCTCTGCTGCTGCATCGAGGAGACGCTCGCGGCGCTCGGGCGGAAGTTGCTGAAAGCTCTCACGGGGCATGCTGAGGACCGCCTCTCGGGGACGGCGTCTAGCGTAGCGAAGCGCCTCGCTCATGGCGTCACCCGCCGATAGCTTGCCTGGAGTTGCCGCAGCGTCTGCTGACTGCCAACGGACTCCTCGACCACGACCCGGGTATCGGCTCCGAGCCACTCCCGGCTCACGTACACGCCTAACGCGGGGCTGGTCGCGCTCGGGTCACTCATGGGTCACCAACGCCGCGACGGGGGCCGAACGCCGGAGATCGCCGACCGCCAGGCGAATGCGGAGCGCCGCGAGCTTTCGGGCCAGGAGCGTTCGCGTCAGATCCCGCGCCGCGTTCTCTCGCGATGCGCTGGCCGCGAGCGCCTCCAACTGCGTGGCGGAGCCCAGCGCCAAGCGCGCCTTGACCACCTCCTGAGCGGCGCCTGCCGCGCGGTCTTGCGAACGCAGCGAGGGCAGCGCCTGCTCCAGGGCTTGGAATGCCAGCACAGCGTCTTCGACTTCGAGACGGATGCCCTTCTCCAGTTCGCGCAGCTCGTGCTCCCGCTGGCGAATCGCGGAATACGCCCGGGCGAGCCTCGCCTCACGGCCGCCGGAGTCGAACAGCGTCCAGCTCAGGTTGAGCCCCAAGGTCCAGTCCAACTGGCTGTTGAAGCCATCCTCGGTCTCAGTCAGGTGGTTGAACATCAGCTCTGCGCGAGGAAGATAGCTGGCGATCGCCGAGTGCTTTCGCGCGGTGGCTTCTGCGACACCTCTACGAGCCGCCTCGAGGTCATAGCGTTGCCGTAAGGCGAGGTCTATCAGCCGCGGAATGTCTCGTGGTCCGGGTCTCACCTCGTAGGTGTCGTCGAGACGGGCTGGAAGCGGCTGACCGATCTTGGTGGAGAGCTGGGCGCGTGCACGGTCACGTTCTGCCCTCGCGCGAATGAGCCGCGACTCGGCCTCCGCTGCGCTAGCCTCAGCGAGCAGTGCTTCGTCTTCCCGCGCAGTGCCATTGGTGTTCCGCGCGCGGAGCACTCGGCTTGACTCGCGAGCACTCACCAAGCTCTCGTGCAGGACACGAACGTCAGCCTCCAGCGCGAGCACTGCGAAGAAGTCGGATGCGACGGCGAAGAGGAGCCTATCTCGCTCGTCCCGCAGGGAGAGCGCCTGGATGCGACGGACTTCGGAGATCACATCGAGCCTGGGGAAGACCGTCGGGTCCAGGGTCTCGGTCACAGTGAATCCGTAGCCGGTCCGCTCACTCGGTTGGAAGCTGCCGAACCCAGAGAATCGGATCGCGTTGGAGTCCTTGGTGTGGTTGGCGTACAGAGAGACGCTAGGAAGAAGCGACGCGATCGCTTCGCGCTCCTGCAGTTCGCTCGAAAATAGATCCTCGCCACGTGCGCGCAGGGAGTCTGAGTTGGTGAGCGCTAGACGAAAGCAATGGGTGAGGGTGAGCGAGTCGCTGGAGACCGGCGCGGTTCGTTGAGCCAACAGCCGCCGACCAAGCGAGAGCGCCCCGACGTCGTCGCGTTCGGGGCCTCCAAGGTCGCGCGCGAGCTCCGTGTGGAGCGCGTCGCTTGCGCCGACGCCGTCCCAAGCACAACTGCTCAGTAGCAGCGTGACGGACAAGAGGAGGGTGGAACGGACTCCGAGTATGGGTGCCACTGGGCTCTCTCCACGGATCCGCCAAACCTGACAGACCACCAGTCTAGACTGGCAGTCTAGACCACCAGTCTAGACTGCGCAAGGGGAAACTAACTTGCCTTGCTGGAGAGCATTAGCTTCTCTGCTGGGGAAGTCGAGGGTAGAGAGGCCGCTGGCAGAAAGCTCAGGTCTCGGCGTCCTCTGTCCTGGGGGGTGACGAGGCTCAGAGTCTTCACCAGCCGAGCAAGAGCGGCGTATCAGCAGCCCCAAATGGGCATCCACCCCCGCGCGGGACCGGCCTCCTGGGGCAGTCAGTTTGGCAGCCCCATTGATTGAAGAGGCCGCGCGGTTTGTCGGTATCCGCTGCTACCGTCGGATTCCTTGACGGAAGTGCTGAGCCGATAGCGCGTCGACCCAAACACGTCCGCTAGGTTGGTACGTACGCCCAGCACCGCAGAGCCTTGCGCCGTAAAGCCTAGGGCAGGACCAGTGGCTGCCAACCTGCGCGCGCTTGACACCATCAGGCTCCCCCCGAGTCTGAATTCCTGCTGTTAGGGAGCGGCTATGGCTGGATCAGCGCGTGTGAACCGCGCTTCCCTCCCCAGAACGAGTGAGGCACACATGCGGCGTTCGAAGCGTGATCGTTCCCAGTCTGACGTTCCGTCGCGTTACAGGCCGATTCGCAAGCTGGGGGAGGGGGGCTTCGGTGTCGTGCTTCTCGCCGAGGACTCGGTGGCCAATCAGCATGTCGCCATCAAGCTCCTGAAGGCGCCGGGTTGGGGAACCCACCAGGCGCGCTTCCGCCGAGAGGTCGAGGGGACCAAAGCCCTTCACTCCGATCGCATCATCCGAGTGTTGGACGAGGACCTGGCGCACGTCCCGCCCTACTACGTCATGCCCTACCTCAAGCGCGGTTCCCTCCGCGGGCACATCGCTGCCCTTGCAAGCCGTCGCCTGGTCTTCGACCAGGTCCGCGCGCTCCTCGCGACGGCGACGATCCTCGAGGGACTGCAGATCGCCCACGACGCAGGCGTCCACCACCGTGACCTGAAGCCGGAGAACCTGTTGATTGACGATGCCGGTCGTCTCGTGCTCACAGACTTCGGTCTGGGAGAATTTGTGAACCGGCACTCCATGGTCCTCACCATGGGCGGCCTCGGTACCGAGACGTACTGCGCCCCCGAGCAGTGGGCAACAGGTGACGGCAGTGCCGCCGCAGACTTCTTCTCGGTTGGCGTCGTGCTCGGTGAGATGCTCACTGGCCGGCCTGATCGCGCGCCGCTCGCTCATCGTGACCCGAGGATCCCGCCGCCAGTAGACGCCTTCTTTCGGCGGTTGACGGATCCACGGCCAGAAGCGCGGTTCACGAGTTGTGCGGACGTACTCTCGGAACTCGACTCCATCCTGTGCGATACCTACTCCACCTCGCGACCCTGGAGTCTGGATTGGGAGTGGTTGAAGGGAAAGGTCGCGTCGCTCTTTACGACCTGACTAGCCCAGGAGGCAGCATGCTCGACAGGTATCGACTTCACGAGGTTTCAAAGGAGACGCTTGAGTTGCTCGTCTCTGAGGCTGTTGCGGAGTGTAGGACCCTGGACTTCAAGGTCGCCCTGCCCTCCGGGAAGGACTCGGACCGCAAAGAGTTCAGCGCGGACGCGGCCTCCTTCGCGAACAGCGCTGGGGGCAACATCGTCTTCGGCGTAGCCGAGGACAAGGGTGTTGCAGTCGACGTCTGCGGCCTTGATGTTCAGAACGTTGACCAGGAGATTCTGCGCCTCCAGAACATGCTCCGAAGCGGGGTCGATCCGCGAGTCGACGGTGTCGAGTTCCGACCAGTGGCTGGGTTCCGTCTGGGCCCGGCGATCGTCATGCGGATTCCTCGAAGTTGGAACGCGCCGCATATGGTCACCGCCTGCGGTTCTGACTCCCGCTTCTACGCGCGGTCCGGCGCGCAGAAGGCTCCCCTCGACGTGCATCAAATCCGCGCCGCCTTTCTCGGTTCGCAGCTGGTAGCGGACCGGATCCGACGGTTTCGCGATGAGCGCCTCGGACGGATCGTCGGTGACGATACGCCCTTCCCCCTCGTCTCTACGCGCCGCGTAGCACTGCACCTCATCCCCTTCTCGGCCATGAACCCTGGGGCTCGAGTCGACCTCGGGCAAGTGGAGGAGAGCCGGGTGAGGCTGAGGCCGATAGGCGCCAACGGCTGGAACGACCGGTACAACCTGGATGGATTCGCGACGGTCGACGACGCCCGTGAGGGCGGCGCTCGTGGCTACGTGCAGGTTTTCCGCCACGGCATGATCGAGGCTGTTGACACGCTCAGGGAAACAGTCCCCGGGTGCTGGGGACGGGACGAGGAGACGCCCGTCATCCCTGGTGTGGCGTTTCCCCGCGACGTCCTCACTGCCGTCTGGGAGTACATGCAAGCGCTCGAGGGGCTCGGGTCGTGCCCGCCTGTCGCTGTGTTCCTTGCCCTCACTGGCGCACGCGGGAGCCACGTCTACATGTCCCCGCGCTACACGATGGAGATAGCCACTTGCTTGAGCGCGACACCGTGGTCTTGCCCGAGGCCGTGTTCGAGGAGTTCCCGCGAGACCGGGCGGACGTCCTGCGCATGCTGCGCCCGTCACTCGACGCCCTCTGGCAAGCTTCCGGCTTCAGCTGCTACATCGACCCAGACCACTGACTGGACCAGGGTCGTACAGGCCATTTTTCATGCCATTCCATCGGCATGAACGGGCCCATGGGGCCCATGGGGGCGCGCTTCGAAGGCGCGCAACGCTTTGCCCACTTCACGTTTATCCTCACTGGGGCACGGCTGGGCACACTCGCTCGGCAGTATTCCCAAGCTGAGGGTTGAGGGTTCGATCCCCTTCGCCCGCTTGTAACGCGAAGGCCGTCAGGAACGCTCCTGACGGCCCTCTTTCGTGGTTCCGGGCGTCCTCGACGACCGCCAAGCTCGAGGCGGCGAGCCAAGAGGGGAAGCCGACTACGCTGGTCAGCTTCGTTAGCGTGGAGGCGGCCTGGAAGGGGCCCGCCAAGCTCGCGTGGATCTACTCGGCCTGAGCTCGAGCGTTGGCGTCCAGCACGAAGGTGAGCCGGCGCAGCAGGAAGGCGCCTAGTTGGCGGCCTTGTCCTCCGCGTCCTTGCCCAGGCGAGCCGCGACGGCCTTCTGCGCCGAGAGCTTGGCTTCGGCTGCGGCGAGCTTGGCGTCCTTGTCAGCAAGTGCGCGCCGGAGCTCTGCGATCTGGGCTTCGAAGTCTGTCACGCGAAGACGCCTTGCAGAAAGGATGCCAAATCGAAATCACACGGCGGGCGTCCTTCCGCCAGCCTGCTCCTCAGAAGCGTGCCACACGAGCTTTCGATTTCGGGATCTGGGCGAGAGCTATCCTCCTGCCAGCCGTGGCTCGCGCCGCCACCAAGTCCGGCGCTGAGCTTGGCTGAGATCCAAGCCACCAAAGATCCAGCTCAGCTCCTCACCGGTCAGGATGACGTGAGCGGCGTCCTTCTCGGGCTTGGGCCAGGCGAAGGTGCCTCGCTCCAGGCGCTTGGCGAGGAGGACGAAGCCGCTCCCGTCCCAGAACAGGACCTTGACCAGATTTCGCCGCCGATTGCAGAAGGCGAAGAGGTGACCCGAGGTCGGGTCCTGACCGATCGCTTGCTGAGCGAGGCCGGCGAGCCCCGTGAAGGACTTCCGCATGTCTGTAATCCCGACGGCCAGGTAGACCCGGACGCCCGGCGCGACGCTCAGCACGAGTGACGCGCGAGGACACCAAGCAGGCGGTCGAAGTCGCCGGAGTCGAAGCCGGCGGGAATTCGCAGCTCGAGGCCGCCCGGGAGGGAGAGCTCGAAGTCTCTTGACGAGGGCGGCGCGAGCGGCGGCGCGACGCGGACCGGCAGGAACCCGCGCTTCGTGGTGACCTCGCTGAGCCGTGAAGAAGTTGCGGACCACGTCCTCTACGAGCACGGCTACTGCCCTCGCGGCGAAATGGAGAACCGGATCAAGGAGCAGCAGCTCTATCTCTTCGGGACGCGGACGAGCTCAGCTTCGATCCACGCGAACCAGATCCGGCTCTACCTCTCAGGCCTCGCCTACGTCCTTGTCCAGGCCCTTCGCGACCTGGGGCTGACAGGAACAAGCCTGAGCAAGTCAAGAGCGGACACGATCCGCGTCAAGCTCCTGAAGATCGCTGCGCGGATCGAGGTCACCGTCCGAAGAGTCTGGGTCAGGCTCTCCTCGACATGTCCCTTCGCAAGAGCGTTCGCGGAAGTCCATGAACGACTCTCTATGCGCCCTGTAGTCGTTATGTAGTGCACGCGACGCAAGCGGGACGATCCCTGCGCCCGAGGGCGTCGGGCCAGAGGACTGTCTGCCGCGGCAGACTTCTGTCCCATATGCGCATCACCGAGCGTGATCGACTCGGCCGCCTCCCGCCTGGCCTCGGCGAGCGCCTTGGCAAGGCGCTGCTACCGCTCGAGCACTAATGGTGAGCGAAGCGGGCTAGTCTAGGTGACGCATTCCGGAAGGGGATCAGGCAGATCGAGAACTGGGATTCGTGGCTTCAAGCCCACTATGCCGGGCTTTGAGCAGGTACTTGTGAAATGCAAGCGCCCTGAAGCATCTCTGCCAGGTGAGTTTCGCCATTTCGACAGGTCCATTTAGGTTCCACTACGTCGTGATCGCCGGACGGCGCAGCGATTTCAATGAACGCACGTACCGCGTCAGACGCATGCGGAGAGCGAGCAATCCCAGGATATCGCTGCTTCACTACGACAACGTGATCGACGACACTAACCAGCTACTGGCTGGAACCAGCAACTATTGACACGGCAGCTGTCGACAGCGGCGATATCGCTTCAGTAATCGCGCGTGCGCGGTTGCCCCTAACGCGGGACGGCGTGCCGCACCAGGATGAGTTGGCACCCACAGCAGGCACCGGCCGGTGGGGCGCAGCGGGTTCGCTGGCTTCGACCTGCGCAGGCGACGAGGTCCGAGGGACGCAGCCGGACGCTACTAGCCAACTGCCACGAGGCAAGCGGGCTAGCTGGCGAGACCTGGCCAAATAGCGAACAGCCTGGCGGCCAGTTTGCCTGGGTGTAGTGGGGGCGAAGCTGTTTCCCTCCAATCAGCTGCCCTTGGGTCGAGGGAGACATGGCTTGGACTGGAGGCCTCTCGAGTAGAGTTCGGCTGTCCGCAACTGATACTACGAGGGCGTAAAGCCGAGTCGAGTCCTCAAGCCTTTGCACCGCATGCGATTGCGATCGATTTCTTCGACGTCGCCGTTGTTATCGGAGAGGGCACATCGTCTGTAGACCAGCCGATCCCGGAGCGCCTCCTCGCCGTGGATCTCGGTGCTGCGGTAGGAACCGGGCGCCCAGAAGTTCTCCCCGCGACCGAGGCGGTGGTTCATGGCCTTGGCGATCAAGGAATTGGCGTAGTTGAAGAACCTGGGCAGGTGGCTCTGCTGGCCTGCGTCGTAGGCGTCGGTCGCGACGATCTCGAAGTGGTTCGACATGGCCACCAGGGCGTGAATCTGGACCCGGTGGTAGCGCTCGTTGGCCACGGCCAAGCAGTAGCCGACCAGCTGGTTCGTCCACTCGTTCGGGACCAGGAAGAAACACCGGCCCGCGCAGCGACGACTGATCGCGTGGGCCTGGTTGGGCAAGAGGCGGCGGGCGAGGCTCATGCCGGAGGGGCGGGCAAAGGGGGGGCCGAGGGGCGGGGACCTAATCCCTTTGGCGACGGCGACGAACGAACGGGCGTTCGTTTCGTCGAGGAGGTCGACGGGCAACATCTGCCCACCCGATCTCAGGTGCGGTTCGTCGCGGTGGGACGCTCAACCAACGCCAAGGAGCCGTCGCGGGTCGCGACGGCTCCTCGTGCTGCCCGCAGCGGGCTGACTCGAACCCTAGTTACCCGACCCGGGAGTGTCCTCCCGCTCGTGCTCGTAGAAGAGCTCGGCCGACTTCTTGCCGAGGGCCTCGATCAGGCCGCGGCGAGCCTCGACGGGATCCATGAAGGTCTCGCCGTACTGTCCAAAGAAGTTCTTGGGATAGCGCGCGTTGACCGTCTCCTGCGCCACCCACTTGCCGCCGTCGGGCGCCGCGCCCACGGGCGGAAGGCCGATCCTGCGGCGGGCCTCGTCGCGCTTGCGCTCCCGCTCGGAGAGCTCCTTGGCCTTCTTGCGCTCCTTGGTCGACTTCACGATCTTGAACAGCTTGACGTCGGCGGTTCCCGTCGCCTTGGTCAGGTTGATCGTGTTGGGGTCCTTCTCCTGGAAGGCCACGATGTCGATCACGATCACCCAATCGGCGCCGGTCAGCTCGGCCAGCTTCTCGGGCGTGATCTTGGTCACGTCGACCCCGACTTCGTCGTCGTTGCCCTTCTTGGCCTCCTTGCTCGGCTCGGCGTACATCAGCTCGATCACCTCGCCGTAGGGCACGGTGTGGAACTCCGCGGCCGCCTCCAGCCGGCGCGAGGCAGCCTCGCTGACCTGGTGGCCGATCGTCGAGGTCCAGGGCGACTTGGAGCCTGGCTCCCGAGCCGGAAACACGACGCAGTACTCGTTGTCGGGGATCTCGTAGATCGGCTCGATCGTGTCGCCGCCGAAGCAGCCCGAGAGCGGGAGGAGGAGGGGCAGGAGCAGCAGGAAGAGGGGGCGGGGTCGCTTCATGGCGCGGATCCTAGCCCCCCTGCGTCACCAGCGGGTCACCTTTTCTTCTCGAGCAGGGCTCGGAAGCGCTCCCGGGAGGCCAGGCTGGGGAACTGGGTCTCGAGCCCGGCGACGCCTCGACCGCTCTCGATCGCCTGCTCGAGGGCGTCGATCGCCCGCTGAGGCACCCAGAGCTCCACGTAGCAGCGCGCGATCGCGACCAGGATCTCCTGGCGCAGCGCGCCCGCTCCCGCCGAGTCCAAGGCCTGCATGTAGTAGTCCTCGGCCATGCCGTAGAGCTCGAGCTCCTCGCAGAGCTCCGCGAGGCGCAGCAGGGGCTCAGGCCGCCCGGGGCGCCCCGCGTGGGCGCGCTGATACTGGACCCAGCGCTTGGCGAGCGGCGTCCCCTCGGGCGCCTTGTCCCAGAGCTTGGCCGCCGCCTCGTCGCTCAGCTCGCCTGGGAGAGAGGGCAGCACGTTGGGCAGCCGCGTCCAGGGCAGGTTGTCCAGCTGAAAGCTCGACCCGTAGCGCTGCCAGTGCTGCCAGCGCTCCGTGTCGTCGACGCCGATCCGACGGAAGGAGAGATAGGCCGCCAGGAGCTTGCCCGAGGCCGTGGGGGTGTCGTCGGGCGAGACGTAGGCGCTGACCTCTCCCAGGAGCTGCCGCGCGAGGGTCGCGAGGGCGGGCGCGCTCGTGCTCGCGCCGCGCAGCTGGAGGAGGAAGCGCGCCACCAGCTCGCGGTCGCGGGGGTCGCGCTGGATCCAGGTCGCGCTCTGATCCAGGAAGAGCCCCAGGTGCATGGGGGAGCGCTGGCCCACCGCGAGCAGGTCGGTCAACCCGCCCGGGATATCGCCGCTCCGGCCCCGGGCCAGGGCCCTCACGAGCAGGTGGGCGATGCCCGCGGTGCCCGTCCCCGGACGAGCGGCAGTGATCGCCCCCGCGTCGTCGCCGCGGGCGAAGCAGGACTGGGGCACGTAGTTGGCAGGTGGACCCGTCGAGAGCGTGACCGCGCTCCCGAGCCCGAGCTCGAGCCGCTCGAGGCGCAGGCGCGTCTCGCGAGCCCAGGCCCGCGTCTCGACGGAGCTCCCCCCGCCAGGCGAGACGATCCCCAGGTAGCTCAGCTCGGCGGGGAAGGCGAGCGCCCGGCGGTCGCGCGCGCGCAGCAGCTCCCGACCTTCGCCGTCGCGCACGCGCAGCTCTCCGACCAACTCGCGCCCGAGGGGCCGCAGGACCAGACTCAGCTGGAGCTTCCCGCGCAGGCTCGGGAGCGGGTGCAGCCCCCCGAGGGGGCGCCCGTCGACCAGGATCCGGGCCAGGGCGCGGCGCTCGCCCTCGGGGTCGTAGAGCCAGAGCTCGATCCCCGTCCCCCGCTCGTAGAAGCTGAGCGCGCCGCTGGCGGCGCCGGCGCTGGTCGTGCCGCTGAAGGCCGGCAAGGCCCCCACGAGCACGCGGCAGTCGTGGGCGTGCCCCTGCAGCGTGACCTGCGCCTCGAGCTCCAGCGGCGGCTGCAGGGCATTTGCCGAAGAGGTCCCCAGGGGCGTCAACACGCACTGGGTCCCCCGCCCGCTGGCGTAGAGGGTCAGGCCCTCCTTGTCCATTCGCCCGTCCAGGGCCTGAGTCATGCCAAAGAGCGCGTGCCCGCTGGGCTGGGTCAGGTCGACCTCCGCTCGCTGCGGGCTGGCGAGTCCGCCGACCTCCTCCTCCAGGGAGCGCAGGGCCGCCCGCTCGGCCAGGGTACGCGCCGCCTGACGAGCCTGACTGAGCAGCTCCTGGGCCGCGGGCTCGTCCTCGGCCAGCTCTGCGGCGAGGGTCGCGAGGACGAGCACCTCGAAGGAGCCGCCCTGTTTGGAGATCGCCTCTCGCGCGCTGGCGAGCAGCGCGCGCGCCTCCCCCTGAGCGCGCTCGCTCGCTCGGCGGGCCGACTCCAGCTCCCCGAGCGCAAAGGCCCTCCGGGCCTGGTCCTCGCTCAGGCGAGCGGCCCGCAGCCACACGTCGGCCCGCGCGGCGAAAGGCAGCTCAGAGCCCTCGCCCGAGGCGCCCAACGCGCTGAGCTGACGCGCCGCCTCCTCGTCGAGGCGGAGATCTGGGGCCGCCGGCAGCTCGACCGCCGCGGGCGGGCTGGGCAGGTCCTTGGGGCCGACGCCGAGCAGCCGATCCCCGATCACCAGCTCGCTCTCGGGGTCGTCGTCGACCTGGCAGCTGTAGAAGCGCGGATACCCAGGCGGGGGACTCGGGAGCCGCTGGTCGAGGACCGCGCGCGGCCCGCCGGCGAGGAGCTCGCCGAGGGACACGAGCTGCAGGTGCCAGCCCAGCTGCGAGCTCCAGGCCCGGGCCAGCCAGGTGCCCGCGTCGCCGAGGTGGAGCACGGCCGCGCGGAGGTCGGTGACCAGGCCCTCCTGGGGGAGCGGCCAGCGCGCCAGCACGGCGGGCCCGCTCTGGCCCGCGCCGATCACGGCCAGCTCCAGCCCGGCTTCGCCCTCGTAGGCGGCGAGCGCGCCCTGACCACCGACGAGGCGCGTCGCGCGCAGCCAACGCACCCTCCCCAGGGGGAGGCGCGCCTGCTCGGTCATGGCGCCCTTGGCGAAGCCGAACACCCGCAGGTCTCCCTCGCCTGCGCGACCGCTCCCGCAGAGCACCTCCTCCTTTCCGTCTCCGTCGAGGTCCGCGATCGCGAGCCCCTCGAGCGTGGGGCCGCGCTCGCTCTCCTCGATCAGCCTCACCGCCTTGTTGCTCCACACGACCCCGCACTGCTGCGCGTCGTCGCTGAGGGCCACCAGCTCGTCGCCGCCCGTCCCGTCGAGCTGGCCGAGCGCGAAGGCCGTCGGCGTGGGGAGCTTGACCGCGAAGCGGGTCTTGACCGCGTTCTCGCCCAGCCCGATCGCGGCGATCCCGACCTGGTTCTGCTTGCCCTGAACGACCATCACGAGCTCGCCGGTGCCGTCGCCGTTGGTGTCTCCCGTGCGGAAAAAGGCCACCGGAGCGGCGACCCGCAGGCGCTGGACCTCCACCCCCGCCAGGGTCGAGACGCGCAGCAGCTTCTCGTTCTCCAGGGAGACGACCCGCGGGCCCTCCTTGGAGCGGAGGAAGGACACCTCGCCCGCGGGGAGCGGCGCGCCCGCGCCGAGCACTTCACCGAGGGCGCGCAGCAAGGTCGCCCGCTCCCGGGCATCCGGCTCGAGCTCCCCCGCCAGCGCGCCCTTGGCCAGAGCCCCCGCGACGCGCCACTCGGCGGGCGGGAGCAGCTCAGCCTCGAGGAGCGCGGCCGCCCGGCCCTGCGCGTCCTGGCCGCGCAGGGCGGCCAGGGCGTCACGCGCCACCTCGAGGGCCTCGCCGCCGCGCCTTGCCAGCGCCCGTGCCACGGCGAGTCGCGCCGCCCGGCCGCTGGTGCTGCGCGGGTCGAGGCGCGCCGCCTCCACACACTCGCTCAGGGCGGCGAGGTCACTCGCCTCGCCCTCCCGCCCGAGCAAGTAGGCGATCCGGGCTCGCAGCGCCCGGGTCGCCGCGCGGCAGGCCTCCGGCGCCAGCGCCGCCTCCAGGTCGTCGACGGGTCCCAGCTCGGCCTGCGCCCTCTCCCGCAGCGCGTCGGGGGCGAGCTGAGCCCGCAGCGCGCCGAGCTCGTCGGCCAAGAGGCCGGGCTTGGCCAGGGCAGCCCCGACCTCCGCCAGGCGCGCGCTCCGCCACGCCAGCGCTCCGCCGCCTTCCTCAGCCCCCCCGCGCCGGATCCCGAGCACCACGCCGCCCAGGAAGGCCAGCATCAGGACCGCGACCGCGACGGCGCCGGCGACGGCCCCCAGGAGCACGTGCTCGCGCAGCCCGTCGCGAGCCAGCTCGAAGGCCCCGCGCGGCCGCGCGTGGACGGGCTCGCCCGCGACGTAGCGGCGGAGGTCGGCGGCCAGCTCACTGGCCGCCGGGTAGCGGTCCTCGCGCTCCTTCGCGAGGCAGCGCATCACGATCGCCTCGAGGTCCGCGTCGACCTCGCCTCGGTGCTGGCTGGGGGGCACGACGGGGTCGGAGACCACCGCCTGCATCGTCTCCAGCTGGCTGGGCAAGTTGAAGGGCGGGAAGCCCGTCAGGCACTCGTAGAGCACCGCTCCCATGGCCCACACGTCGCTCCGCCCATCGAGCTCCGAGTTGAGCCCCATGGCCTGCTCGGGCGACATGTAGTTGGGCGTGCCGAGGGCGATCCCGGTCTTGGTCAGGCGCTGGTTGCCCGGCGCGCGGGCCACGCCGAAGTCGGTCAGGCGCGGCAAGCCGCTGGGCGCCTGCAGGAGCACGTTGGCCGGCTTGAGGTCGCGGTGCAGGATCCCGAGGTCGTGCGCGTGCTGCAGCCCGTCGCAGGCCTTGGCCACGATCTCGGCCGCCTCGGCCAGGTCGAGCGCGCCCTCGTTCTTGATCCGGTCGAAGAGGCTCCGCCCGCGCACCAGCTCCATGGCGAGGTAGCGCACGTTCTTGTGCTCGCCCACGTCGAACACCGAGACCACGTTGGGGTGGTTGAGCCGAGCGGCGGCGCGCGCCTCGTTGAGGAAGCGCTGCAGGTCCTCCTCGGACTGCTCCTGGTCCTTGCGGAGGGTCTTGAGCGCCACCTCGCGCTCGAGGCGCTCGTGGTAGGCGTCGTAGACGGTCCCCATGCCGCCTTCGGCGATCAGCTTGCGCAGGACGTAGGGGCCCAGACGCTTGCCGACCACCGAGCCCGACATGGACGAGCTCAGCATGAGGTCTTCGGAGCTGCCACCTTGGAGACTCACGCGGCCATCTTCGGCGCCAGCCTGGCTCTCGTGCAAGGAGGGCCAGCAAATCGGAGGCACCTCAGCCCCCGCCGGTGCGGAATCGGACGCCCAGGAGGAGTTCTAGCTGGCTCTCGAGGCGCTATTCTGAAGGCATGAGCGACCTAGACCCGCTCGCAGCCCAGCGGCAGCGGATCGCAGACACCGAGCGCGTGCGCCGCGCCAAGTTGGCCGCGCTCGAGGCCCAGGGCCGACAAGCCCAGCCTGCGCCCGTCCCGCCGACTCGCCGCAGCGAGCGGCCTCTCGATCCGATCGAGGCGAAGCGGCAGCGCATGGCCGCGGCCCTCGAGCGCAAGCAGAGCCGCCAGCTCGCCCGACCCAGGGCCCAGGTCGTGATCCTGGTCAAGCCCAACCTGCGCCGGCTCCGCCAGCTGCGCCGCGAGGCGGCGGCTCGGGCCCAGCAGGAGAAGGCCGCCCCCGCGTCCCCGACTCCAGCTCCCGCCCTGAGCGCCGAAGATGAGATCAGCCGCCGGCTGCGCGAGGCCCGGGAGCGGCTGCAGGAGGAGTAGGCTCGGGCCTCGCAAACGCTGGACTTCGGGCGGATTCGTCACCTCGAGGGCTCGCTCACGGATACCCTATGCAAACCGCGGCAGCTAAGCTGCGGGGCGAGGCAGCATGGACCGGGCCCGGATCGAGCAATTCGTGATCGAAGTCGCGCAGGCGCGCGGCCTGATCGACGCCGCGGCGGTCGCGCAAGTGCGGGCCACGCACGAGAGCCAGGGCGGAGACCTCCTGGCCCTGCTCGCAGGGCGGCTCGACCCCGAGCGCAACCGCGTCCTGAGCGCGATCTACCAGCAAGCGCTGGCCAGCGAGGCCGCGAGGGGCGGCTCGGTGGCGGTCACGACGGCGCCCCCCGCCGCGACGACCCCCTCCAGCTACGCCCTCACGCCGGCCCCGGGCGCGCCTTCGGGCTTCGGCGCCGCGCCGGCCGCTGGCGGCTCCAACATGGCGGACTACGTCAAGACCGTCGACAGCGGGCGTATCCAGGCCGTGCAGGGCGAGGACGGCACCCGCTGGACCATGGCTCAGGGCAGCCAGCCCCCCGCGAGCGGGGCCGCCAGCCCGCACGCCACCGTCGCCATCTCCAGCCCGGGCGGAGACCCCGGCGATCTCTCCCGCCTCGGCCCCTACGAGATCCAGGGCGAGCTGGGCCGCGGCGGCATGGGGATCGTCTACGACGCGCGCGACAGCCGCAGCGGCGAGCGCGTCGCCCTCAAGGTCCTGCTCTCCGGGCAGAAGGCCAAGCCTGACGAGGTCAAGCGCTTTCAGATCGAGGCGACCGCCGCTCGTCGGCTGGCGCACCCCAACCTGGTCAACGTGATCGACCACGGCCAGTCGGCCGACGGCAAGTGGTTCATGGCCATGGAGTACGTCGAGGGGGAGGACCTCGCCGAGGTCCTCAAGCGCGACGGCCCCCTCGACCCCGAAGAGGCCGCCGAGATCGTGCGCGACGTGGCCGACGCGCTCGCCTACGCCCACGACCAGGAGATCCTGCACCGGGACCTCAAGCCGCAGAACATCATGCTCGAGGAGGACGGCACTCCTCGCCTGACCGACTTCGGACTCGCCAAGCTGCGCAACAGCGGCGACGTCTCGCTGACCAACAGCGGGACCCTCCTCGGCACGCCGGCCTACATGTCGCCCGAGCAGGCCAACGGCGAGAAGCGCTTGATCGACGAGCGGACCGACGTCTACGGCCTCGGCGCGACGCTCTTTCACATGCTCACGGGGCGCCCGCCCTTCGCCCACGAGAGCATGACGCGCCTCCTGATGGCGATCGTCAACGAGAAGCCCCCCAAGCCGAGCGAGCTGGTCGACGACCTCGACCGCGACCTCGAGACGATCGTGCTCAAGTGCCTGG
>CALDQK010000389.1 GCA_937911525.1 uncultured bacterium | reverse complement strand
GGAGCCGGGAGCCGGGGCCAGGTGCCGGAGCCGGGGCCAGGTGCCGGGGCCGGGTGCCGGAGCCAGGGCCGGAGCCGGGTCCGGAACCGGGGCCAGGTGCCGGGTGCCGGGGCCGGAGCCGGGGCCAGGTGCCGGTGCCAGGAGCCGGGTGCCAGGAGCCGGGCTCACACGAGCCCGCTTCACGAGCGCCGCCCTCGCCCCTCCCACCCGCCCCCAGTCGATGCTCGCCTTCTCAGGGCGCCCACGGAATCAGCGACAGCACGCTTCACGAGCGCCGCTCTCGCCCCTCCCTCCCGCACCCAGTCGATGCTCGCCTTCTCAGGGCGCCCACGGAATCAGCGACAGCACGCTTCACGAGCGCCGCTCTCGTCCTCCCACCCGCTCCCAGTCGATGCTCGCTCTCTCAGGGCGCCCAAGGAATCAGCGACAGCTCACGCGCCCGCTTCACGAGCGCCGCTCTCGTCCTCCCACCCGCTCCCAGTCGATGCTCGCCTTCCCAGGGCGCCCAAGGAATCAGCGACAGCTCACGCGCTCGCTTCACGAGCGCCGCTCTCGCCCCCCTCCCGCTCCCAGTCGATGCTCGCCCTCTCAGGGCGCTCCCGGACTCAGCGACAGCACAAACGCCCTCGCCACGCCTCGCGGCCCTCGCCACGCCCTCGCCACGCCCTCGCCGCCCTCGGCGCCCCAGCTAAATGAAGCGAGTCGGGTCGAAGTCCTCGATCGCGATCACGCGAACCCGCGGCAGGGGACCCCCAGCGAACGCCTCAGCGTCGTCCTCCAGGTCGAAGAGCCGCACCCCCTCCAGATCCAAATAGTCCCCGCTCAAATACTCCTGAAAGGCGAGCACGCCCAGCTGCCGCTTCCCGCCGGCCAGGTTCCCGAACGCCTCGCGGAAGTCCGTGTCGTGGCTCACCAGCAGCACGTCCCCGTCCCGCTCAGCCAGCGCCTCCAGCGTGCGATTGATCGCGATATCCACGACCTTCTGCTCGCTGCTGCCGGTCAGCGGGATCGGCACGTAGCCGGCCATCCGCAGCGCCTGAATGAAGGTCCCGGGCAGCCCGCGGCTCGCGTTCAAGAAGAAGAGCGCCCGAGCGTCCTTCCCGAACGCGCTC
The DNA here is from genome assembly GCA_937911525.1 of uncultured bacterium. Classification (GTDB taxonomy): domain Bacteria; phylum Planctomycetota; class J058; order J058; family J058; genus NORP233. Next base: position 7,080 of record CALDQK010000389.1, on the reverse strand, counting down.
TCGGCGAAGGTCCGCACCCGATCCCAGCGCGGCCGCTGCTCGGGCCTCGGCTTGGCATCCAGGATTTGGCCCAGAGTGCGGTCGATGTTCTCGCCGTCTACGAGCACGTAGACGAGGTCCTTATCAGCAGCCATGGCGACGCTCGGTAGGGGCTAGGGGTCTAAGGGAACGAATAGCTGAACTAACTAACGGGCTAAGTTCCCCCAGCCTACCCCACTCCCCCGAGCTCAGGTCGCGCCTGCTGGACTTCCTTCTTCCCAGCGGTGCACCACCAGCGAGCCGACGCTGTCGCCCAGCACGTTGGTCGTGGTGCGGAACATGTCCAGGAAGGCGTCGACCGCGAAGATCAGCGGGATGTAGTAGACCGGCAGGTGGACGGCCTCCGCGACCAGCACCATGGTCACCAGCCCGGCGTCGGGGACCGCGGCCGCACCAATGCTGGCCATGACCGCGGTGAAGAAGATCACGAGGGTCGCGGCCGCCGTCAGCTCGAAGGGCGCGTCGACCAGCCCGCCGAAGATCTGGATCAAGAAGATGACCGCGACGCCTTCGTAGAGCGCGGTGCCGTCCATGTTCATGGTGGCGCCGACCGGCAGCGAGAAGTTCGCGACCTTGGGCGAGACCCCCAGCTTCTCGGTCACGCACTTCAGCGTCACGGGGAGCGTCGCGGCGCTCGAGCGGGTCGTGAACGCGATCAGGAGCGCGTCCCGCAGCCCCTGCCAGAGACGCCATGGGCTGCAGCCTCCGAGGAAGTGGGCGATCGCGAGCAAGGCGCCGACGTGAATGAAGATGCCACCGATCACGGTGACGCAGTACCAAGCCAGGGTCTCGAACACGGCGGGCCCTTGCTTGGCGACCAGCTCGGCGACCAGGCACATCACGCAGAAGGGCGCCAGCGACATCAGCTTGGTCGTGATCCAGAGGATCACCTCGTTGAAGCCGACGAAGAACTCCGCGACGGGCCTCGCTGGCCCGCCCACGATCACGATCGCGATCCCGAGCAGCACCGCGAAGGTGATGATCCCCAGGGACTTGGTGTTGGCGAGCGAGTAGAAGGGGTTGGTCAGCATCGGCTTGATCAAGCCGTCCCGAATGATGTCGCCTGCGCCCTTGCCCTTGGCGCCGCTGACCTTGGCGAAGCGCTCGCCTTCGTGCCCGGTGCCGGCCTCCTTGGCCGAGGCCGCCGCCAGCCAGCTCGCGAACGCCGGCGTCGCCTCCTTGTTCCCGCCGGTCTCCTTGTAGGGCTTCTCGCCGGTCGTCTCGCGGTATTGGTCGGCGAGGGCGTCGATCTTGGCCTGTCGCTGCGCGCGCAGCCGCTGGCTGGCTGCCTTCTTGCCGGGCTGGAGCACGAGGACCGCGACGAGGCCCAGGCTGACCGCGACCAGGGTCGAGATCATGTAGTAGCCGATGGTCTTGAAGCCGATCCGCTTGAGCTGATCGAGCCCGGTCAGGCTGACGATGCCCGCGATGATCGAGCACAGGATGAGCGGGGCGATGATCATCTTCAGCGCGCTGAGGAAGATCACGCGCCCAAACAGGTTGAACCACCAGGTCAGCGTCGCGAACCACTTGCCGCCGCTGCTCTCGGCGCCGCGCTTGACCTCGGCCACCTTGGCGGCAGGGATCCGCTCCTCGAGGCCCGAGGGGGTCATGACGACCCACTCATCGTCCCCCTTGAGGAAGCGCGCCTTGCCGAGCACCTCGCTCTGCCCCGCCTCGTTGGCGGCCTTGAGCACGACGTGGTCGAAGTGGTCCAGGTTGTAGGTGACCAGGCCCAGCACCACGCCGAGGATCATCCCCACGAAGATCCAGTTGTGCAGCTTGATCCCGAGGAGGGTCTTCTCCTCGTGCTGGACCGGCTTGGGCGCGGGCGAGCTGACCGGAGCGCTGCCCGCGGGCGGCTCGCCGGCAGCCCCCGCTTCCGCGCCCGCCCCAGCTCCCGCTGGCTCGCTGGCGTCGACCGAGGGGTCGACCGGCTCAGCGGGCTGATCGGCTGGCGTGTCCTGCTCTTCGCTCATGTGCCCCCCTTGAATGCGGGGCGCAATCTTGCGGGATCTTCACCGCAGCGCAAGCGCGGTTCCCCCGCGCGCGGCGCTCAGGGCGAGAAAAGGCCCTTGCGACCGGCGCGCGCCGCCCGCTCCAAGCCCCGATAGGCCTCGTCCTCAGCCAACGCGAAGCCCGCCGCGACGAGCTGCTCGTTGACCGAGGCGGCGCCCTCGCGCACCAGCACCACCCGCAAGCCCCCGGCGGGGTCCTTGGCGGGCCCCCCCGGCGGATAGCTGAGCTTCCAGCGCGCCTCGCCTTCCACCAGCTGGGCCGTGAAGTCGCGGGCCCGCTGCCAGGCCTGATCGTCCCGGATCAAGCGTCCGAACCCGGCCTCGTGCTTGGTCTGGAGCGCCTTGTCCCGCTCGTAGTCGCGCGCGCGGCGCGGCGCGCTGACCCCGGCCAGGTGCAGCCGCCAGGGCTTGCCCTCGGCGCGCCCGAGGAGGACATCCCCGCCGTCGAGGGCGAGGATCTCGACCAGGCTGCCAGCCGGCGGTGCGGCGAGCTTGGGGAGCGGCAACACCCGCGGGCCCTCCCCTCCCCCGCCGGCCTCCGCGCCAGCGCTCCCGCCCCCGACGCCCGCGCCCTCCCGGAGAGCCTGCTCCAGCTGGCTGACGCGGACTCGCAGCTCGCTGAGCGAGGCGTCGCGCTCCACGTCGCGCTCCCGCTCGCTGGCCGGCTTGGGGCGCGGCGCGCCCAGCGAGGCCTCCAGCGCCTCGAGCCGCCGAGTGATCCCCGCGAGCTGGTCGACGCGGCCGCGGAGCCGCTCCACCTCGACCCGCAGGTCGGCCACCTCGTGCTCCACCTGGCCCAGACGTTCGCCCGCGCAGCCCGTCAGGGCCGCGGTCGCGAGCGCCAAGACCCAGCCAGCGCGCCTCACCGGCGGACGATGAAGTCCTCGAGCACCAGGGCGTCCATCTTGGCCGCCGAGAAGCAGTCGATGGCGTCGCCCGGGGTGCACACGATCGGCTCGTTCTCGTTGAAGCTCGTGTTGAGCACCAAGGGCAGGCCCGTGCGCTCGGCGAAGGCGGAGATCAGCTTGTGGAAGTCGGGGTGCTCCTCGGCCGCCACGCTCTGGATCCGGCAGGTCCCGTCCGCGTGGACCACGCCGGGGATCTCGGCCCGCTTGTCCTCGTGGACCTCGACCGCGTAGCTCATGAAGCGCGAGGGATAGTCCGAGTCGAAGAACTCGGTCTGGCGCTCGAAGAGGACCGAGGCCGCGAAGGGGCGGAAGGACTCGCGGAACTTGACGCGCGTGTTGAGCACGTCGCGGGTCTCGGCTCGCCGGGGGTCGGCCAGGATCGAGCGGCCGCCCAGGGCCCGCGGGCCGAACTCGGCGCGGCCGCGGAACCAGCCCACGATCTTGCCCTCGTCGAGGAGCGCGGCGACTTCCTTGTGGACGTCGGCGCTCCGCTCGTAGCGCAGCCCGCTGCCCTCGAGCTCGCGCTCGATCTCGTCCGCGCTGAAGGAGGGGCCGAGCTGGGCGTTGCTGAAGATCGGCGTGTAGATCGAGGGGTCTCGGTGCGCGACCGCCAGGGCGGCGCCGATGGCCGTGCCCGCGTCGTTGGGCGCTGGGGGCACGTAGACCTCAGGGAAGATCTTGGCCTTCTGCAGGACCGAGTTGGCCACGCAGTTGAGCGCCACCCCGCCGGCGAAGCACAGCCGCGGCGTGTCGGGCAGCAGCTTGCGCAGGCGCCCCACGACGTGCAGCAGGCCCTCCTCGAGGACCTTCTGGACCGAGGCCGCCAGGTCGCGGTCGCGCACGCTGATCTCGGCGTAGCGGTGCCGGGGCATGCCGAACACCTCGATCATGCGCTCGCTGAACAGGTCCTCCATGTAGGGGACGCGGTCCTCCCAGATCATGTCGAGGCCATAGACCGGGTGCGTGAAGTAGCTCGGGTCGAGGCGGAACAAGCCGTCGTCCTCGAGCTGGACCAGCTGGTGCAGGCGCTCGAAGTAGACCGGCTCGCCCAGCGCGGCGAGGCCCATCACCTTGCCCTCGTCGCCGTAGCGGTTGAAGCCGAGGAACTGGGTGACCATCGTGTAGAGGACGCCCAGCGAGTGGGGGAAGCGGACGGTCTCGAGGACCTCGACCTTGCCGCCCTCGCCGTGCGCGAGCATCGTCGAGCAGAAGTCGCCGAAGCCGTCCAGCGAGAGCAGCGCCGCCTCCTTCCAGCCCGAGCAGGGGTAGGCCGAGTAGACGTGGGCCACGTGGTGCGAGATCTCCTCCAGGCGGGGGATCTCGTCCTTGGGGTAGCCGAACTCGCGCGCGAGGAGCGCGCGCACGTCGCGGAAGCGGGCCACGGCGTCGAGGCGCTTCTGGATCTGGCGCGAGTAGTTGGGCCGACCCGAGAGGATCTGGAGGATCTCCTCCTGGACGTGGTCGATCGGCTTCATGCCGACCGCGATCGCGTCCACGTCGCGCAGGTCGAGCCCGCCCTGACGCAGCACGAAGCGCACGGCCTCCATCGGGAAGCCCGCGGAGTGCTTGATGCGGTTGAAGCGCTCCTCCTCGGCGGCCGCCACCAGGCGGCCGTCCTGGACCAGCGCCGCGGCGGCGTCAGCGTGAAAGCAGTTGAGCCCCAGGATCGTGGCCACAGAGGCCTCCTCTCGTGGGCCGGATTCTAGGCAGTCGGGGGGACTACGCCAGCACGGCGTGCAGGGCGCTCTCGAGGCACTCCAGCGTGTCGAGCAGGGCGTCGGGGCGGTGGCTGGCGAGCTCTTCGGAGCTGACCCACCCCGTCGCGACCGCGACCGCGCGCGCCCCGTGCGCTCTCGCGACGCCCACGTCCCGCGGCGTGTCGCCCACGATCACCACCTCCTCGGGCCGCCAGGGCGAGGTCCCCGACTCCAGGAGCGAGTTGGCGCGCTCCAGCGCGACCGGCAGCAGCCCGGGCCGATCGCGCGCGTCGTCCCCGTAGGCCCCGGCCCGGTAGAAGGCGTCCCCGAGGCCCGACGCGCGCAGCTTGGCCCGGGCGCCGCCCTCGACGTTGCCCGTCAGGACCCCCACGAAGGCCCGCGCCTCCCCGGCGAGGCGCTCCAGCAGGGCGGCGGCCCCGGGCAGGGCGCGGACGGCCCCGGCCCGGCTCGCCAGCAGGGTCCGCATGCGACCCACGTAGTGCTCGAACACCCGCCCCTCTTCGCGCTCGGCCTCCTGGGCGTCCCGACCGTGCTTGGCGAACACCTCCGCCACGATCAGGGGGTCGGTCATTCCGCTGAAGCTGATCCCCTCGCAGGCGGTCTCCCACCCGTAGAGCGCCGCGAAGGCCTCGTCCAAGGCCCGCCGGCCCAGCCCGTCGCTGATCAGGAGGGTTCCGTCGAGGTCGAACAAGATCAAACGCCGCGTCATGCTGCTCATTGCACCCCGATCGCCTGGTCCCCGCCAGAGGAGAGGTGTTGGGGGGGCGCGACGTGACGCGGAGCGTCGCGCCGCCCGCGTTGACAGCCCCCACGCCCCTCCCTAGAGTTGGCGCCCCCTACCAGGGAGACCCCCAGCGGCGACTCCCTCACGACGACAACCCTTTCCCGGAGTCCATTCATGGGCGTGTTCGAATCGATGCTCCACGAGGGCAGCCACGAGCAGGTGGTGTTCTGCCGCAACGACGCTGCCGGCCTCAAGGCGATCATCGCCATCCACGACACGACCCTCGGCCCTGCCCTGGGTGGCTGCCGGATGTGGCACTACGAGACCGAAGAGGAGGCGCTGACCGACGTGCTGCGCCTCTCGCGCGGCATGACCTACAAGGCCGCGGCCGCGGGCCTGAACCTGGGCGGCGGCAAGGCCGTGATCATCGGCAAGCGCGACCAGAAGTCCGAGGAGCTGTTCCGGGTCTTCGGTCGCTTCATCGAGTCGCTCAACGGGCGCTACATCACGGCGGAGGACGTCGGCACCTCGGTCCACGACATGGAGTACATCTTCATGGAGACCAAGTACGTGACCGGCGTGGCCCCGGCCCACGGCGGCTCGGGCGACCCCTCGCCGGTGACCGCCTTCGGCGTCTACCAGGGCATGCGCGCCACCGCCAAGGCCGCCTTCGGCAGCGAGTCCTTCAAGGACAAGCGGATCGCGATCCAGGGCCTCGGCAACGTGGGCAAGAACCTGGTCCGCCACCTCCACGAGGAGGGCGCCAAGCTGACCGTGACCGACATCGACGAGAAGCGCTGCAACCGGATCAAGGAGGAGTACGGCTGCGAGGTCGTGACCCCCGACTCGATCTACGACGTCGACTGCGACATCTTCTCGCCCAACGCCCTCGGCGCGGTGATCAACGACGACACCATCGGCCGGCTCAAGTGCAAGGTCGTCTGCGGCGGCAGCAACAACCAGCTCAAGGAAGACCGCCACGGCAAGGAGCTGGGCGAGCGCGGGATCCTCTACGCCCCCGACTACGTGGTCAACGCGGGCGGCCTGATCAACGTCTACGTCGAGATGGAGGGCTACGTCCGCGACCGCGCCCTGCGCATGGCGGGCGGGATCTACCAGAACACCGAGCGCGTGATCAACATCTCGCGCGAGCAGGGGATCCCCACCTACGAGGCGGCGGACCGCTTCGCCGAGGAGCGGATCGAGAAGATCGGCCAGATCAAGAAGGGCTTCTTCGGCGGGATCTAGTCCCACCTCGTCCTTTCACTCCGGTCCCCCGTCGAGCTGCCGGCTCGCGGGGGATCGCTCGTTCCGGAGCCGGGCCCTTAGGCGACCGAGCCGTCGTATTCCTGATAGATCAGGTTCCCGCAGGCCTTGCAGTGGCTGGCGTCGCGGTCGTGCTGCTGGAGGCCGCAGTGGGTGCAGGTCACCTCGACCTTGTTCCGCTCCTCGAGCAGCGTGCGGGCCAGGTTGGTCAGCTGCCAGGGGATCACGACCACGCCGGTCATGATCATGATCATGGTCGCGGCCTGGCTCTGCCACACGGTCGGCGTCAGGTCGCCGTAGCCCACGGTGGTGAGGGTCACGACGGCGAAGTAGATCCCGTCGAACATCGTGCGGAACTTGGTGTCGGGGTTGGCCTTGGCCACCTTCTCCAGGGCCGGGGCCTGGGC
>CALDQK010000388.1 GCA_937911525.1 uncultured bacterium | reverse complement strand
CAGGCAGCTCCGGCCCTCGGGTCGGGGCTGCCGCTACGTACGGCCAGCTCGGCGAGCCAGCATTCGCGGGGCTGCGAAATGGCGGTGGCCAGGCTCGGCGGCGCGGCGGCGGGCGGGGGCTTGGCACAACTCTCGGTTGTGCCAAGCACCCCGCGCGGCCGCTTCGCTGCCTACCCCAGGTTCTGGCCTCGCACGAACTCTTTCTGCCGCAGCGTCAGCGTCGTGAAGCCGATCAGCGCCGCGACCACCAACGCGAGGGTGAAGCTGGCCTCCGGCACGCTGACGTCGATCACCTTGCGGGTCACTTCGACCGAGCGGTCGACCGCGCCGACGGTGACGACGGGCCACAGGGCGAGCAGGTGCTTCTTGAGGGTCAGGAAGTCGACGTAGCCGGGGACCACGCGGGTCAGAGGCTCCCAGCCGAAGACGAACATCACCGAGTAGATCACTGGGCGACTCGTGAACGTGCCGAGCAGGCAACACAGGGCTCCGTAGACGACCAGGGCCAGGACGACGACGCTGTAGGTCTGGGCGAAGAGCGCGGGGGCCTGGCTGAGGTCGACGGCGGAGGGGGCCGTCAGCACGACCGAAGCCAGGGTCAGGGCCATGGCAGGGAGGAAAGCGAGGGCGGTCACGCCGATGTAGGCGGCGAACTTGCCGAGCACGATCGCGGAGCGAGGGGCCGCGCGGGTCAGCAGGAAGGGCGCCGTGCCGTTCTCGAGGTCGTCGCCGACCAGGGAGGTGCCGAGGAGGATCGCCGCCAGGGGCGCCAGGGTCGAAAGGAAGCCGTACTCGGCGACGACCGCGTAGAGGTCGAGGCCCCAGGTCGCCGTGCTGCGGGGCCCGCGCAGCATGGCGACCACCACCGGGAGCAGGGAGGGTAGGAGCACCAGCAGGCCCAGGAACAGGATCCGGCGCTTGCGCAGCAAGAGGGCAGCGCTGATTCGGGCGGAGGCCAGGGAGGACCAGAAGTATGTCGTGGCGTTCATGGAGCCTCCTCTAGCGGACCAGGTAGCGGAAAACGGCGTCGAGGTCGTCGTCGGCGGCGCTGAGACGATCGACCACCACCTCGCCGCCAGCGACGGCGTCGCTGATCACGGAGTAGACCGCGCCCGGGTCCTGGGTCTTGATCGTGACGCCCTGCTCATCGGGGCTGAACTCGAGGCCGATCAGGCCTGGGGTCTGCACGACGCGGCGCCCGATCGCGCGGGCCTCGCTGGAGCGACAGAGAATCGTGTGCGGGAAGGCCTCGATATGCCCGCGGATCTCGCGGACCTGCCCCGAAGCCAAGACCCGCCCGCGGACGAGCAGGATCACGTCCTGGGTCAGCGTCTCCACCTCGTGCAGGACGTGGCTGGCCACGATGATCGTCCGCCCCTCGTCGGCGAGCTCGCGCAGGAGATCGATCGTCTCCTGACGCCCGACCGGGTCGAGTCCCGTCAGCGGCTCGTCGAGGAGCAGGAGCTCGGGGTCGTGAACGAGCGCCTGAGCTAGCTTGATCCGCTGGCGCATGCCCCGGCTGTAGCTGCCGATCGGGGTGTGGCAGCGCTCGGCCAACCCGACGCGCGCGATCACCCGCTCGGCCCGCTGCCGCGCCTCGCGCATGGACATGCCGCTCAGCCCCGCCAGGCGAGTCACGAACTCGTAGCCGCTGACCTCGTTCCAGAACCGGTCCTGCTCGGGCAAGTAGCCGATCCGTCGCAGGACGCTCAGGTCGTTGCGGGGCGAGCGCCCGAAGAGCGTCAGGCTGCCCTTGCTGGGGCTCATTTGCCCCGTGGTCAGGTTCATGAGCGTCGACTTGCCGGCGCCGTTGGGACCGAGGATCCCCGTGATCCCAGGGCCGATCTCGATGTCGATTCCGTTCAGGGCGACCACCTCTCCGAACCACTTGGAGAGGGAGCGGGTCACGAGAATGCTCACAGGCCGGCCTCCACGCGCTGGATCCGTCGAGTCAAGACGACCAGCCCCACGGTGGTCACCGCCGTCACGACCCCCAAGGGCCAGGACCAGTCCAAAGGCAGGTAGCGCTCGACCCCGAACAGGGCCTCGCCCACGCTCAAGATCGACTGCGGAATGCTGATCACGTTCACCGCGCGCCGGTTCAGCACGTCGGAGAGCAGCTCGGCGATCAAGGCGTTGGCAGCCAAGAGGGTGATCAAGGCCGCGGCGGCGTAGCGACGGCTGCTGGTCAGGGACGAGCAGGCCAGCGTCACCAGCACGGTCGGCAGCACGATCAAGCAGCCGTAGCCGAGCGCCGAGAGCGGCACCCACCAGTGGTCCCGCAGGAAGCTCGACTCGGGGACCATCATGGCGTGCGAGGCGAAGAGGAAGAGCGCCGGCAGCACCGTGTAGGCGAGCCCCAGCCCGACGACGGTCGTGACCTTGCCCAGCAAGTAGTCACGGGTCGTGAGCGGCTTGCTGAAGTAGACCTCGGCCAGGTTCAGGCGCACGTCGTCGCAGATCAGCCCCGAGCTGGCGTAGAGCAGGAGCACGAACACGAAGTAGGTCTGCACGTAGAGGAAGCGAAAGAAGAACTCGGCGTCGATCGAGAGAGCCACGTGGTTGAGCGCCCGCGCCAGGTCGCCGTTGGGCTCCGCCGCGATCTTGTTGACCGAGTAGATCTGCAGCAGATGGACGACGGCCGGGAAGAGGGCCACGATCAAGAGGATCTTGAAGGGCTTCTGCTCCCAGAGCTGGCGCAGCTCGCGGCGCACCACCGGCAGCCAGCGGATCCGCGTCCCCCGGCTGGGGCTCCAGCTCGGGTAGCTCTGCTCAAACACCGGCACGGGCCACCTCCTGCTCCTTGACGGCCGCGAGGAACACCTCCTCGAGGCGCTGCGTGACCGGGCCGAGGTGACGCAGCTCGGCCCCCGCCTCGCGCACGGCCAGGACCACGTCGCTCGGCGAGCGGTGCTCGCCCAGCTCGAGCTCGAGCCGCCCCTCGCGGCCAGGGCGGGCGGCGAAGCCCGCGCCATCGAGCGCGCGCGAGACCGCCTCGGCGTCGCCCACGAAGCCGACCTCGTAGCGGCGATTGGCGGCGGCGAGCAGGTCCTCCAGCCGCCCCTGACGCCGCTTCTTGCCGGCCGCGATCACGACCACCTCGTCGCAGATCGCCTCCACGTCGGGCAGGAGGTGAGTCGAGAGCACGACCGTCACCCCGCGCTCGTGCGCCAGCTCGCGGATCAGGCGGAGCATCTCGAGGCGCGCCTTGGGGTCCAGCCCGTTGGTCGGCTCGTCGAGGAACACCAGCTCGGGATCGTGCACGAGGGCCTGGGCCAGCTTGACCCGCTGGCGCATGCCGAGGGAGTAGGTGCCGATCTTGCGGTAGCGCTCGTCGCCCAGGCCCACGTAGTTGAGCACCTGGTGAGTCGACTGCAGCGCGTCGGTGCGGGACATGCCGCACAGCTCGCCGCAGTAGGAGACGAAGCTGACCGCGCTGCTGCTCGGGCTGGTCACGTCGTTCTCGGGCACGTAGCCGATCCGCTGGCGGATCTGGAGCAGGTGCTCGCTGACCTCCAGGCCGAAGAGCTTGACGCTGCCCTGCCGCGGTCGGCGGAAGCCGAGGATCGTGCGCAGCAGCGTGCTCTTGCCCGCGCCGTTGGGCCCGAGCAGGCCGATCGCCCCGCGGCCCAGGCTCAGCTCCTCGAGGTCGAGGGCGACGAAGTCGTCGTAGGCGACCCTCAGCCCCTTGATATCGACGGTGGACTCAGTCAACCCGCAGCTCCCTTCGCTCGATCAATCGCGCTTGCTCTCCGCTCAGGCTGCGGAGGAGTGAGTTCTCGTAGACCGCCAGCGCGTAGCGCCCCGGCGGCACGTCGTGGATCACGTAGCTGCCGTCGGGCTGGAGCAGCGCCTCGCCCACGACGTAGCGGCTGGCCTCGGCGTCGTTGACGCCGGGGTCCCCCTCCCAGAGCAGGCTGCTGGGGTCGGGCGAGGGAGAGCCCGGCAGGAGCAAGAGCACCATGCCCAGCGAGCCCTCCTCGAGCGCGGGCGTGTGCTTGCCGCGCAAGGTCACGCCCGCCGGCGCCTCGGCCAGGCTGAGCTGGACCGTCCGGCCCTCCAGGACCTGGACCCGGCTGCGGAAGATCTCTGGGGCCTGGGTCGGGTCCTCCTTGGTCACCACCGCCCGCGCCAGGTAGCTGCCGGGCGGGACCTTCTCGAGCCGGAAGCGGCCCTCCTCGTCGCTGGCGACGACCTCGCTGTAGCCCTCGCCGGCCAGGGTGACCATCACGCCGGGCCGCGTCGTGCCCTCGATCGCGCCGCCGCTCCGCAGCGTGACGTCGGCTCGGGCCGGCGGCTGATCGGCCTGGGCCATGAGCCCGCTCAGCCGGGCCGGGGCGTGGTCGGGGTGGCTGACCTGCAGGCCGTAGCTCGCGTCGGCCAGGCGCTCGAAGCGGAAGCGGCCCTCCTGGTCGCTGCGGGTCACCTCACCCTGGGGGCCGCTCTGGAGCAGGCCGAGCAGGCCGCCGCC
>CALDQK010000387.1 GCA_937911525.1 uncultured bacterium | reverse complement strand
CCGCCTCCGACTCGCCGTGGCTGATGTCCTTGGAGCGGAACACGAGCTGGGCGAAGACCAGCGAGGGGTCGCGCCCCTCCTTGGCCTGGCGGCGCGCGTTCTCGATCTCGCGGGGCGAGGCCATCCCGCTCTCGGCCACGATCTTGCCCAGGAGCGTGGACTTGCCGTGCCACGCGTGGCCGCAGATCGACAGGGATATATCTGGGTTGCCTCTCACCGGGGGGGATCATCGGTGCGCAGCGCGAACCGATCAAGTGGTGTCGGGGGAGATTAGAGCTCACTCCTGAGCGAAGACGCGGATCGTGCCCGCGCGCGAGGGGCCTTGCCCGATCCGCCTACGAGCTCCTAGAGCTCGAAGTAGCGCTGCACTGCCGCGCGCAGCTCTGGCGGCAGGCCGCGCGCGCCAGCGCGGGTCGGGCCGCCGGCTTCGCCTTGGCTGGCCGGGGGCGGCGGAGCTCCCTCGTCGCCCTCGGCGACCCCGGCGCCGGCGCGGGCCCGCTGGCTCAGCTCGCGCGCCTTGGCCCGGGCGGCGGCGTCGCCTGAGGCGGCCTCTGCGCTCAGCTCCTGGAGCGCGCGTCGAGCGGCCTCCGCGTCGCCGCGCCGCAGGGCCTGCTCCAGCTCGCTCTCGGGGGCAGCGGGGTCCTGGGGGTCTTGATCCGCGCCTCGGGCGCCCGCGCTCGCGCCGCCGCCCTCGAGGCTCCGGGCCAGCTTGCCCAGCTCGGCTCGCAGCTCCTCGGCCACGTCGAGGGGCAGCGCCGCGAAGGGGTCCGCGTCGGGGAGGGCCGGGCGCTCTGGGGTCGCGGGGAGCAGCGCCAGCCGCCCCTCGGGGTCCGGCTCGGCGGCCTCGCCCCCTTCTCCGCCGCCGCCGCCGGCGATCAGGACCGGGTCCAGCAGGCTGCGCGCGCCGCCGCGCTCGCGCGTGGGGCTGGCCTCGCTTGGCTGGAGCAGGACCAGGGGCAGGAGCGCGGCCGCAGCACCCCCCAGCACCAGGGCGGCGGGCGGGCGCCAGGGCAGGAGCTCGCTCGGGCGGCGCTCTGCCAGCAGGGCGCGGGCCTCGCCCAGCAGCCACTCGGCGAAGCGCGGGTGCTGGCCCTCGAGGGCCTCGGCGGCGCTGGCGAGGGTCGCGCCGCTCTCGCAGCGCGCGTCGAGGAGGCTGGCCGCCCAGAGGGCGCTCGGGCGCGGCGCGCTGGCCGCCCGCGCGAGGGCGGCCAAGGAGCAGAGCAGCGCCCCGCCTGCGAGCAGGGGCTGGGCCGAGGGGAAGGCCAAGGCCAGCTCGGCCGCGATCAGGGCCGCCAGGAGGGGCGCGCTGGCCCGCTCCAGCGCGCCCTGGCGGGCTAGCCGCCGGCGGGCCGCCTGCAGGAAGCGCTCGACCTCGTCGCGCTCACTCGTCACGCGCGGGCGCCGGCTCCTCGTGGGGCTCGTCCTGGTCCTCGGGCTCGTCCTGGGGCGCTTCGCCGCCCTGCTGCGACTCGCGCAGCTCGTCCTCGGTCGGACGCGGCGGGCCGAACTTCTCGGCCTCGGGCTTGGGGAGGTCGCCCAGGGCGGGGCCGTCCGCCTTGCGCCAGGGGCGAATGTGGATCGTGACCGGCGTGCCCCGCTCGGGGACCCGCTTGGTGAAGGGCACGTAGACGGTGTCGTCGCCGCCCTCGGCCAGGGGGGTGTCGAGGATCACGTGGGGGTGGTGGTAGGTCGCCACGATGTTGCCCTCGTAGCTGGCCGCGTAGACCTCCTTGAGCGTCTCCCAGTCGGGGGGCGCGGGGACCTTGATCATGCGCGAGCCGGTGAACACCCAGCCGACCTTGGGCATCGAGGTCTGGGTCCGCTGGTCGTAGATCAGGTCCTCGACTCGCCAGCGGGTGACGCCGTCTACGGGCTCGGGCGCGCTGTCGTCGTGCTCGGGCGTGTGCTTGGCCCACCAGGCGACCTCGATCACGACTCGCTCGCCCTTGTCGAGCACGATCGGCTCGCCCTGCTCGCTGACCTGGGGCGTGGGCTCGAGGCCGAGCATGATCAGGGCCAGGTGGAGGTGCTTGGGGTCGCACTCGAAGCGGAGCAGGCTCTCGTGGGTCTTGCCGCGCGAGGTGCAGGCCATGAACTCGAGGGTCGGGCACTGGTTCAAGTTGACGTAGCCGTCGATCTCGATCCGCTTCTCCTCCCGGAAGATCCGCAGGTTGGGGAAGCGGGTGACCCCACCCTCGCTCACGGGGCGCTCAGGCCCGGCAGGCTTCGGGCTCTCGGCCGGCGTCGGAGAGGGCTCGGGCGGGCTCTCAGCAGGCGTCGCGGCGGGAGTCGCGGCCGGCTCGGCTGGACTCGGCGCGGGGGAGGCTTCGGGCGCGGCAGGCTCTGAGGGGCTCTCGCTGGGCTGCGGCGCGGGGTCCCCCGACTGGGCGGGGGGATTGGCCTGGAGCGCAGGCGGGGGCGGCAGGGGCGGGGGGACCGGGGCCTGCGCCACCTCGCCCTCGGGGCAGCCGAGGGTCAGCGCGCTGAGCAGGACCAGGATGAGGGTTGGCAGGGATCGCATCACGCCTCCACCTCCGTTCTACCCCGCTTGGGTGCGCTGCGTTCCCGGGTTCCGGGGGGTCCTACTTCTTGGCCGCCTCGGCGGCCGCCCACTTGAGGTAGGCCTCCACGAAGCCGTGGATGTCCCCGTCGAGGACGCCCTGGACGTTGGTCTCTTCGTGCCCGGTGCGGGTGTCCTTGGCCAGCGTAAAGGGTTGCAGCGTATAGGTTCGGATCCGGTCAGCCGCGCCGAAGCCCATGTTCGACTTGGTCGCGTAGCTGTCGCTGGCGGCGGCGGCCCGCTTCTCGAGCTCGGCCTGATAGAGCCGGTTCTTGAGCATTTGCAGGGCCGTGCGCTTGTTGGCGTGCTGGTGACGCTCGTTCTGGCACTGGACCGTGATCCCGGTCGGGGTGTGGGTGATCCGCACCGCGCTGGAGGTCTTGTTGACGTGCTGGCCGCCCGCGCCGCCGGCTCGGTAGTAGTCGAACTCGAGCTCGTTGTCGTTGAGCTCGATCTCGATGTCGTCGTCGAACTCGGGGGTGATGTCGACCGAGCAGAACGCCGTCTGGCGCCGGCTCTGGGCGTCGAAGGGGCTGATCCGCACCAGGCGGTGCGTGCCGCGCTCGCTCTTGAGCCAGCCGAAGGCGCCGCGCCCCTTGACGTGCAGGGTGGCGTGCTTGATCCCGGCCGTGTCCTCCTTGAGGAGGTCCATCAGCTCGACCTCGAAGCCCCGCCCCTCGGCGTAGCGGGTCAGGAGGCGCATCATCATTTCGGTCCAGTCGCAGGCGTCGATCCCGCCCGCGCCGGCCTGGAGCGCGACGTAGGCCGAGAGCGCGTCGTGCTCGCCCGTGAAGTAGGTCCGCAGGCGGAGCTCCTTCATCAGGGCCTCGGCGGCCTCGAGCTCGCGGGCCACCTCGGCCAGCTCGCCCTCGCTCTCGGCGAGCTCGTCGAGGACCTCGAGGTCGTCGAGCTTGCTCGCGACCCCGGCGAAGGCGTCCGTCTCGGCTTTGACCGACTTGAGCTGGGCGACGGTCGCTTGCGCGCTCTCCTGGTCGTCCCAGAAGCCCTGCTCGCCCATCTTGCCCTCGAGCTCGCTGCGCTCGGCCTGGAGCGCGTCGACGTTCAAGGCTGCGTAGAGCTCGTCATAAGTGCTGCGCAGCTCCTGAATTCGCTGCTGCTTCTCGCCGGCCACGTTGCCTCCCGATCGCCCATTGGAGCACGGGAGGGAGAGACAAGGAACACCGACCCATGGGCGCTTGCGGGGTCGAGGCACCGGGTCCTAAAGTGGGCGGAGATGTCGCAGGAGATGCACCAGAGCGAGGCGTTCCGGCAACGCCTCGTCGATCGCGGGGTGATGGACCCCTCGGAGATCGAGGAGGCGATGCGGGGCTACATCCCCCGCGCGGCCGACCTCAACTTCGCCAGCTACCTGCTCCAGCAGGGCAAGCTCTCGCTCAGCCAGCTCGCTGACCTGACCACGAGCGAAGACAGCAACGCCGAGACGGACGTCACCCGCTCGGGCGACCCCCACGAGGGCCAGACCTACAGCGGCTGCCAAGTCGAGCGCCTGCTCGCCCGCGGCGGCATGGGCTCGGTCTACTACGGCAAGCGGGTCGAGGACGGCCTGCCGGTCGTGGTCAAGTTCCTCGCCGCGCACCTCGCGCAGGACCAGGGCCTGCGGGCGCGCTTCCGCCGCGAGGGCGAGGTCCTCCAGCGCCTGCCCGCCCACCCCAACGTCGTGGGGGTGCTCGGGCTCAGCGACGAGAACCACCCCGAACCCCACCTCGTGATGGAGTTCGTCGACGGCCTCTCGCTCGAGAAGGTCCTCCAGGAGCAGTGGAGCCTGCCCTGGGACGAGGCCGTCAAGATCGGGGTCGAGATCGCCGAGGCGCTCGCGGCGGCGCACGCGCACGGGATCGTGCACCGCGATGTCAAGCCCGCCAACGTGCTCGTGACCCGCGACGACCGGGTCAAGGTCGTCGACTTCGGCCTGGCCAAGGACATGTTCGCCACGGCCCTGACCCGCCCCGGCACGCGCCTGGGGACGCCCTACTACATGGCGCCCGAGCAGTGGGGCAACAACGACATGGACGCCCGCTGCGACGTGTTCTCGCTCGGGGCGACCCTCTATCACCTGCTCGTCGGCGAGCCGCCCTTCCTCGGCCGCGACGCCGCCGAGGTCGGCCGCAAGATCCTGGCCGGCGACTACACCCCTCCTCGGCGCGTGGTCCCAGAGCTGCCTGACGAGCTCGAGCTGGTGATCCACCAGATGCTCCAGGCCGAGCGGCGCTTCCGCTATCCGCGCATGAAGCACTGCGCCGACGACCTGCGGCGCGTGCTCGCGGGCGAGCAGCCGCGGGTGCCGGCGCTGGTCGAGACGGCCGGCAAGCCGGTCACGCACGCCCTCCTGCCCCAGCGCCAGTTCACGATCGGGCGCGACCCCGGCAGCGACATCCACCTCACGGACCCGACCGTCAGCCGCAAGCACGCCCAGCTGCGCCGCGGCCAGGGCGGCTTCGTGCTGCGCGACCTCTCGAGCACCTACGGGACCTACCTGGGCGCGATGCGCGCCAAGCGCCCGCTGGTGCTGCGCAACGGCGACCGGCTCCGGCTCGGCAAGGTCGAGATGCTCTTCCGCGACCCTTGGGGTGAGCGCGGGGGGGCGGTCGAGGCCGCCGAGGTTCGCCGCGAGGAGGTCCCGGCGCCGATCCTGCAGGCCCTGGCGGCCATGGGTGACATGCGGGTCGTGCTGAGCCTGATCGAGAAGCTCTCGGTCGACACGGTCGAGGAGGCCCGCGCCCGGGCCGAGCTGAGCGAGCTCTTCGAGCCCGACGTCGTCGAGGAGGTGCTCAAGCGCCGCGCCCAGATCGAGGCGCGGGCCCGGGCTCGCCTGCCGATGCGCCTCCAGTCGCTCACGGGCGAGGACGTCGGGCGCGACCCCGCCGAGTGGCTCGGGGTGTGGGAGAAGCTGGCCTCTGAGCACCCGCTGCAGCTCGGGATCGAGCGCCCGCCCCAGAGCCTCAAGCTCGAGGTCGTGCGCGGCGAGCGGAGCACCAACGAGTTCTCGCTCGACGAGGGCGACGTGTTCCTGCTCGGACGTGACGACGACTGCGGCCTGCAGCTCAGCCACCGCACCGTCTCACGTCGCCACGCCACGCTGACCCGGCTCCACCGGCGCATGATGATCAGCGACGAGGGGAGCCGCCTCGGCACCAAGGTCAACGGCAAGCGCGTCGACCGCGCGCTCCTCGACGAGGGGGACCAGATCGAGCTCGGCGACGTGTGCCTGCGCATGGCCGCCAACCCCTCCCAGGTCAACGTCGAGCGGGTCGGGATCAAGCTCTACGCGATCGATCCGATCAGCTTCCACGCCCTGCACGAGATCAAGAACCCGGCGATCGCGACCGCGCTCCTGGGCTTCCTGCACGAGTCCCGCCGCCCGCGCTGGATCCAGCGCCAGGCCGACGAGCTCTTCCCGAGCGACGCCGAGAAGGCTAAGGACCTCGTGGAGCGGGTCAAGCGGATCTACAAGCGCCACGCCGAAGACGCGCGCACGCTGCTGCCCGAGTTCATCGGGCAGGGGATCGAGGGTCGCCGCACGGCTCGCCTCGCCGCCTGGAACCAGCAGCTCGCCGAGCTGCGCGACCAGCTCCCGGCCCAGGTGATCCCGACCGGCTGGCTCTCGGCCTCGCGCGGCCTGTGGCGCGACGAGGCGAGCACGATCGTGAGCGCGCTCGGCGACTCCGAGGCCGGCGAGAGCACCGTCACCAGCTCCTAGAGAGGAGCTTCGCGCGCTTCGGGGCGGGTCGGGCGCGGCGATTCACCGCAGAGACGCAGAGAACGCAGAGTTTTCGCAGAGGAGCTATGGGTCGGCGAAGCCGTCGCTGGTGTTGCGTTGGACGAGCCGCACGAGCTCACGCTGTCGCAGGGTCACTCACGCCTTCGACCTGGCTTGGAGCGACTCTGCGGAAACTTAGCGTTCTCTGGGGCGGGTGGACCCGGTCCGTTCGCTGCGTTAGATCGGAACGCAAGGGTGATTTCGCACGAGCGACAGCGGGTCCGTACAGCAAAGGAGCGGACCCAAGCGGGTCCGCTCCTCGCGTTCGGGTCGATACCGGTGAGGCGAGTTACTTCACCTTGCCGATGTAGTCGACCACGATCGAGGCCTTGACCTTGCCGAAGCCCTTGGCGTGCAGGATGCCGCGGACCCAGGTGCCCTCCTTCCAGCTCTTCTTACGCTTGAGGCGGTTGCCGTAGGCGTTGAAGCGCTCGTTGGCGGCCGAGCCGATGACGGTGTAGGCCATCATCTTCTCGCTCAGGTTCTCGCTCGTCTTGCCGGGCATGCGCAGCTCGAAGGCGGCGTACTCACGGAAGCCGATGCCGTCCTTCTCGAGGTGCCAGAGCTCCTTGCGGGCCGCGAGGCCGGCCTTGAACTTGACCTTCTTGCCGTCGAGGGACTTGAGCTTCGAGGCGTTCATGAGGTCTTCCCAGGTGACCTTCTGGTACTCGTCCTTCTTGCCGGTCGCGAAGCCCTCGAGCTTGCACTCGCGGGGCTTGTAGCTCTCGAACTTGGCGTCGAGCTGGATCCCGGCGTTCTTGATCTTGGACGCGAAGGCCTTGGGGATCGCCGCGTAGTCGTCGGTGGGGTAGGGGCGCATGTAGGCCACCCACTCGGGGCCTCCGGTGTTGCCGCCGGTCTTCTTGTTCTCCCAGCCCGGGATCACCTTGGCCGCGTGCTCGTTGACCATGGAGTCGGGCCACTTGGCGTAGATCGCGCCGAAGGTCAGCAGGGTGCGGAGGAAGTCCTTGTCGCACTCGAAGCCCGGGTCGGCCTTGACGTTGCCGCTGTAGCCGCCCTCGCCGCCGCCGGAGGTCTCCTCCTCCTCTTCTTCCTCTTCTTCCTCTTCGTCGTCACGGCCGCCAGCGCCGGTCGCAGCGCTCTTCTGGTCGCGAATGATCTTGTCGATGTCGTTGGTGAACCAGAACACGTTGTTGCGGACGGTCACGTTGTCGCCCTTGGCGGCGACGCCGGGACCCTGGGGGCCGCTGAGGTAGGCGAACACGTTGTTCTCGATGAGGAACTTGCCCTGCGAGCCGCCGTTCACGCCCTTGGCCTGGGTCGCCTTATCGTGGCTGTAGAAGCAGGCGAAGGTGCTGTTCTTGACGTGCAGCTTGGTGGTCGGCGCGGTCTTGCCGGCCTGGGCGCCGCTGCCGTCGACGCCCGCGATCGAGCAGTTGACGAAGAGGCAGTTGGTGACCTCGTTGTGCTCACCCCAGTACTTGACCAGCACTCCCTGGTAGTAGTTGTTCACGAACACGCAGTTGCGGATCTTGATGTCGCGGGTCTGCTCGAAGTCCGCCGTGATCATCTTCAGCAGGGGCGCCTTCCACGAGCCCTGCTGGCCGAGGCGGGGGCCCGGGCCGGCGTAGACGTTGCGGGTCGTGGCGTCGAGGAAGAAGCCGTCGAGGATGAAGCCCGAGCAGCCGGTCTTCTGGCCCATGGCGTGGGCCTGGGGGTTGGTCCCGACCAGACCGTCCAGGACCTCGGTGTAGGAGGCCCGCACGCCCTTCTTGCGCTTGAGCACGGTGGGATACTTGAAGGGGTTGCGCTCGGAGAAGTCGTCGTTGTAGCCGCCGACCAGGGTCAGGTCGGGCACGTCGACCGCGAACTCGCCCTTGAGGTCGCGCCCGTAATACTCGCCCTGGGCCACGTGGATCACGTCGCCGCGGCGGGCCGCCTGGAGCAGGGGAATGATCGTCCCCGCGGGGGTGTCCTTGGCCTTGCCGTTGCCGCTCGCGCCGGCCTTGACCCAGAACTCGTCGCCCGCGTAGGCCGGCGAGCACAGAACGAGCGCCGCGAAGAGCGCTCCAATTCGAACCATGGATTTCATGAGTCCCTCCCTTTGGAGGGCCGGTTCTAGCCGGAAATCGAGGTCGCTTCAACGTCTCCCTACTGAAGACCTATCCGACGGCGCCAGGGAGGCCGTACATGTCCTCTACGAGGTGGCTCGCGACCTCCTCCGGGGTGCTGGCGCGACGGACCGCGCGCGCGACGTGGTTGGCCAGCTCACGCACGTTGCCCGGCCAGTCGTGACGGGCCAGGTCCTCGAGGACGCGCTGGGGGAGGGTCTCGGCCGCCTCGGCCGCGCCGGCTCGACAGAGGAGCTCGCGGACCAGGGCGGGGAGGTCCTCGAGCCGCTCGCGCAGCGCCACCAGCTCCAGCGCGGGGACGCGCTCGCCGTCGAGGCTCAGGGGCGGCGGCACGACCACGTTCATGCCGATCACGAGGCGCGCCCCGCGGGCCGCGAGCAGGGGCGGGATCTCGTCCTGCCAGCGCTCGACCTCGCTGGCGTAGGAGAGGTAGACCGTGCTCCCCGGCGTGACCTCGTCCAGCTCGCCCTGGAGGCGCCGGCGCGAGCCGGGGGCGTAGACCTCGTGCAGGCGCTCGCGCCCGCTCAAGGCGTGCAGGGTGCGCGCCGAGAGGGAGTGGCCCGTGCCGACCTCGCCGTAGAGCAGCACGGGCTGCTCGCCGCCGGCGTGCTCGTAGAGGAAGCGACGCAGCGCGAGCGAGCCGGGGCTCCCGCCGACGATGTTGCTCGCGGCGGGGAACCAGGCCCGCCAGAGCGAGTCCGCCCCCTCGAGGCCCTCGCGGGCGAGGTCTTCGAGGCGCGCGGCCTGCGCGAGGCGCTGGGGGGGCTCGAGCTCGAGCAGGGTCTCGAGCAGGTGTTCGCCCGCCGCCTCGGCGGACTCACCCCCCGCGCGCCACAGGTCCTCGAAGTCGTCCAGGGCATCGGCGTGACGCCCCGCGCGCTTGAGCAGCACGGCGGTGCGCAGGCGGTTCCCCAGGCGACGGCTCTCGCGGATCTCACGATCCATGGGGTCAGTATGGCAAGCGGGCCCCCACTCGCGCAGCATGAGCGCCCGAGGAGGGTCCATGAAGACCGTGATCGTGATCAATCAGGACAGCATGGGGCACGGCGACCCCGAGCTGGGGCGCAAGATCCTGACCACCTTCTTCACGAAGGCCGGCGCGGCCTTCCGCGAGCTGGAGGCGATCGTGTTCTTCAACTCGGGGGTCAAGTGCCTGACCGAAGGTGCCCCCACGCTGCCGCCGCTCTCGACCCTCCACGAGCAGGGGGTGGACCTGATCGCCTGCGGGACCTGCGTGGACGCTCTCGGCGTGCGCGAGTGGATCAGCGCGGGCGAGATCGGCTCCATGGACCAGATCCTGAGCGAAATGGAGCGCGCCGAGAAGGTGATCACGATCTAGCTCATGCTCCCGCTGGAGCGGACCTTGCCCGAGAGCTGGTCGCGGCAGTAGGGGCAGCGCTGGGCCTCGCCGCGCGCGCGGACGCTGAGCTGGACTCCCTCCACCGCTCAGCGCCTCAGCGCTTCTGACGCTGCGCGATCGCTTGCAGGGCCTGCTCGACGGCCAGGAGCACGGTGTGGTGCTCGCGCTGGACCTTGAGCCGCTGCTCGAGCGCCGGCTTGGCGCGCGGGTCGCCGATCCGGCCCAGGGCCTCGGCCGCGGCGGCGCGGATCTCCCGCCCCGGGTCCTCGGCCAGGGCCTTGCAGAGCTCCTCCAGCGCGCCGGACGCCGCGGGACCGATCGCCGCCAGGGCCTGCGCCGCGCGCCAGCGGAGGAGGGCGTCGCGCTGGCCGAGGGCCTTGGCCAGGGCCGGGGTGGCCTTGGCTGCCTTGGGCCCGAGCTGGGTCAGCGCGCGGGCGCAGGCGACGCGCAGGCCGCTCTGCTCGCCCGAGAGCGCCTCGCTGAGGGCGGGGATCGCCTCGGGGTGAGTGGGGCCGATCTGGCCGATCGCGAGCGCGGCGGCCTCGCGGACCAGGCGCGCCCGCTTGGCGTCCTTGAGCAGTCCGACCACGTCGCCGAGCGCGGCGCTGGCCTTGGGGCCGATGGCGCCGAGGGCGCGGCAGGCCCCGACCTGGAGCGGGGCGGCCTCCTTCTTGTCGAGGCAGGCCCGCAGCCCCTCGGTCGCCGGCGCCGCGGCGGGGCCCAGGCGGGCCAGCTCTACGGCCACGTCGAGGCGGACGCCGACGTCGCGGTCGGCGAGGGCCTCCGTGAGGGGGCCGACCACCTCGGCCGGTTTCCCGATCCGGGCGGCCGCGCGCGCGGCCATGCGGCGGGGGCCGGACTCGGGGTCGTTGCTGAGGGCGTCGAGGACCCGCGGCAGCGCCGAGCGCCCGCGCGGGCCGAGGCCCGAGAGCATCTCGAAGGCCTTGGCGCGGATCCGCTGATCCTCGTGCTCGCTGAGCTGGACGTAGAGCTTCGCCTGCTCGTCGGCAGCGGCCTGGGCGTCGCGCTCGTCCTGCGGGCCGTCGGCGGAGGCCGGCAGCGGGACCAGGCAGGCGGCGCACAGGGCGCACGAGCGCAGGAGCGCGCGCCAGCTCAAACGAACACGCGCCGGTTGTAGATCCACCACTCGAGCATCACGAAGGCCAGGCAGGCCGCGGCGACGTACTTCCAAATGTCCTTGTTGGTCTCGAGGGTCTCCTCGCTGCCCTCGACCTCCTTCTCGCCCTCCAGCACCAGCTTGGGCGCGGGGAGGATCGAGCTCTCCTCGGCGTTGACGAGGTTGGCGGCGAACTGGGTCGTCTTGAGCGGCTCGTCGCCCTCTTCGGGCAGGAAGCTGACCGCGTAGAGGCCCTGGCGGTCGAGCCCAGCCACGCGCAGGACCTCGTCACCCGGCACGATCTTGAGCTCGGTCGAGCCGCCGCCGGGCAGGTCGACCAGGGCCCGCGTGGCGGCCTTCGGGTAGGGCAGCTCGGCCACGCTCCCGGTCGGCACCAGCACGTCCTTGCGGTTGCTCTCGCCCGAGCCCGAGAGGTAGCGGATCACGTTGCTGAGGAAGATCGGGTAGGAGGGGTCGAAGGTCCAGGCGCCCTCGACCGGCAGCTCGAGCAGGTTGAAGGCGATCGCGATCGCGTGCACGTCCGCCTCGCGCGCGTCCACGATCAGGGGACCGTAGGTCGAGCGCACGACGACCTTGTCTGCCTCGCGCAGCTTGAAGCGGCGCGCCGTGGGCAGCTCGAGGGTCGCGAAGTTGACGAAGCGCGAGACGGGGTGCGTCTCATCCCAGTCGAGGACCTGGGTGTGCTCGATCTGGCCGAGGTCCTCGAAGCCCTCGAAGGGCGGGCGCGCGCCGAAGCAGAGGTAGCTGCCCGGGCCGAGGGCCTCAGGCGTCACGCGGTCGAGCACGACCACGTCGACCTCGCTGGCCATGTCGGGCGTGAACTCCTCGGGGGCCACGCTCGGCACGTCGCCGGCGGCCGTCTTGGCCACGCGAGGGTCCTCGCTCAGGGCCCGGTGCAGGAACAGGTTCCCGCCGCTGACGAGCAGGACGCGGATCGGCTCGGGGGGGCGCAGGACGGCCACGGCCTTGTTGTCGAGCGGGAAGGAGTCGACGTGGTCCAGCTCGACCCGGGCTCGCTTCTGCTCCACGCCCAGGGGCGCGTCGAAGGGCAGCGAGGTCACGCCGCCCGGGCCGAGGGTCACCGCGCGCGAGCGCTTGAGCTCGTCGTCGAGGTAGAAGTCGACGCCGAGCTCCTGCTCTTCGCTGCCGAAGTTCTGCACGGCCACGAACACGCGGGTCTCGTCGCCGAAGCCGCTGGCGAGGTGCACGTCGAGCCCGACGATCCCCACGTTCTCGCCCCGCTCGCCGACCTTGCGGTAGTGGAGCGGCACGTTCTGGTCGAGCTTGACCCCGCTCAGGTCGCCCACCTTTCCGTCCGAGAACACGTAGACCCGCGGGGCGCGGGCGTTGTCGAGCAGGCTGCGCACGCGGTGCAGCGCGCCCTCGAGCTTGGAGCCCCGGTCGGTCGGCTCGAGCTTCTCGAGCGCCACGCGGAGCGTGTTCTTGGACTCGGTCAGGTTGGTGAGGACGCGGGCCTCCTCGTTGAAGGCCATCACGATCGCCCGGTCTCCGTAGGAGAGGTCCTCGACGACCTTGAGCGCCTCCTCGCGGGCGCGCTCGAAGCGCGACTTGCCCGAGGCGTCGGTCGTCTGCATCGAGGCCGAGACGTCGATCAGGAGGATCATGTCGCTGCCGGTCAGGCCGCCCAGGGGGGAGACCGGGCGGGCCAGGGCCAGGATCAAGAGGATCAGCGCCAGCAGCTGCAGGATCAGGATCAGGTTCATCCTGAGCCGCTGGAAGGGGCTGTTGACGCGCAGGTCGTTGAGCGCGTTGTGCCACAGGTAGGTGCTGCTGATCTCGACCTCGCGCCGCTTGAGCTTGAGGAAGTAGAGCAGCACCAGGCCGCCGATCAGCAGCGGCGCGGCGAGCAGCCAGCCCATCGAGAGGAACTGCAGCATCAGCGCAGGACTCCGTGCAGGCGCAGCTGATCGAGGACCAGGCGGTCGAAGGGCAGCCCGGTGCTGGCGCTCATGTAGCGCGCGCCGCGGGCGTGGCAGAAGTCGCGCAGCCCGCCCATCAGGGCGTGCAGGTTGCGCTTGTAGGCGTCGAGCAGGGGCTGGCTGACCGTGATCTCGGTCTCCTCGCCCTCCTCGGCGTCGATCAGCTTCAGGTCGCCGGCCAGGGGCGGGTCGAGCTCCTGGGGCGAGAGGACCTGCAGGCAGAACACGTCCATGCGGCGGGCCACGAAGAAGCGGACCGCGTCCTGGTAGCCGTGGCGGTCGAGGAAGTCGCTGATCACGATCACGACCCCCTTCTGGCGGTGCTCCTGGGCGAAGCGCTTGCAGGCGGCGCCGAGGTCCGTGCGCCCCTCGCAGGTCGTGTTCTCGAGGAAGTGGATCAGCTTGGGCAGGTTGCGCCGACCGCGCTCGGGGCGGAACACCCGATCCAGCTGGCTCGAGAAGGTGCCCACGCCGACGCGGTTCATGTTGACCAGGCCGATGTAGCCCAGCGCCGCGGTCACCTGCTGGGCGTAGCGGAACTTGTTGGGCCGGCCGTAGTCCATGGACTTGCTGCTGTCCACGAGGATGTAGACCCGCAGGTCCTCCTCCTCGAGGAAGAGCTTGATCATGAGCTGGTCGAGGCGGGCGTAAATGCTCCAGTCGAGGAAGCGCAGGTCGTCGCCGGCGGAGTACTGGCGGTGGTCGGCGAACTCGACCGACTGGCCGCGCTTCTTGGAGCGCTTCTCGCCCTTGACCTTCCCCTGGAGGATCTTGCGCGAGACGATGTCCAGCTGGCCGATCTTGCTCAGGAAGGACTGGTCCAGGAGCGGGCCGCCCTCTTCGGCGAGGGTGCCTACCTGGTCGAGCTGTTGATCTGGCTCCGACACGCTGAGTTAGACCTTCTGCAGCTTCTCGCCCTTAATGGTGGTCGGGACCTCTTCGATGATCGACTCGACGACCTCGTCGGAGGTGATCCCGTCGGCCTCGCCCTCGAAGTTGAGCAGCACGCGGTGGCGGAGTGCCGGCAGCGCCACGTTGCGCACGTCGCTGAAGGACACGTTCCAGCGCCCGTCGAGGAGGGCCTGGAACTTGGCGGCCAGGATCAGGGCCTGCACGCCGCGGGGGCTGCCGCCGAAGGACACGTACTGGTTGGTCATGCCGGCCGCGAACTCGCCCTGGGGGTGGGTCGCGAGCACCAGGCGCACGGCGTAGTCCTTCACGTGCGGGGCCACCACGAGCTCACGGACGAGGTTGCGCCACTCCATGACCTCCTTGCCGTCCATGACCTTCTCGGGGTGCGGGACCTCCTTGCCGGTCGTGCGGTCCACGATCTCGGCCAGCTCAGCGCGGCTGGAGTAGCCGACCAGGAGCTTGAACAGGAAGCGGTCGAGCTGCGCCTCGGGCAGGGGGTAGGTGCCCTCCTGCTCGATCGGGTTCTGGGTCGCGAGCACGCAGAAGGGCTGGGGCAGCTCGTGGGTCTTGCCGCCGGCGGTCACGCGGTGCTCTTGCATCGCCTCGAGCATGGCCGACTGGGTCTTGGGCGTGGCGCGGTTGATCTCGTCGGCCAGGACCATCTGCGCGAAGATCGGCCCCTTGCGGAACTGGAACTCCTTGTGGCCGCCCTCGCCCTCGACCACGATCGTGGTGCCCATGATGTCTGCGGGCATCAGGTCGGGCGTGAACTGGATCCGCGAGAAGTTCAGGTCGAGCACCAGGCTCAAGGTGCGGATCAGGTGGGTCTTGCCCAGCCCCGGGACGCCCTCGAGCAGGCAGTTGCCGCCCGTGAACACGCCGGTCAGCACGCCCGCCACGACCTCGTCGTGGCCGACGATCGCCTTGCCGATCTCCTGGCGGAGCTTGGCGTAGCGCTCGCGGAACTTCGCGGCCTCGGCTTCGATCTGCTTGGGGTCCATTCAGGGGCCTCCGCTAGTCGTCTTCGTCTTGCTCGAGCTCGCGTCGGGCGCGGCGCTTGGCCTCGAGCAGGCGGTTGGTGTAGCCGCCCTCGGGCGGCTGCTGGCTGGTCGGCTTCTGCTTGCGCTCGCGGGTCGAGGGGCGCGGTCCGCCCGCGCTCGGGCCCTGGCCGGCCACGTCGATCGGGCCGGTCTCGGCGCCCTCCTCGGCCTGGAACTTGACCAGCGTCTCCTCGCGGTTCTGCTGAACCTTGGCCTTGCGGGCGCGCAGGCGGTCCATGGTCCGCGGCGCGTCGGGCTTGCGGGTCACGACGGCCTTGGCCTTGGCGAAGAGCTTGTCCCAGTCGATCGCGATCCGGCGCACGGACACGTCGAGGAAGAAGATCAGCAGGGCCAGCGCCAGGGCCAGCGGCCACTGCTCCTCGAGGGCCTCCTTCTGGCCGAGGTCGGCGCGGTCCCAGGGGTTGACCGAGAGGTCGAGCAGCTCCTCGGGCTTGATCACCTTGCCGTTGCCAGCGCGGGCCAGCTCCTCGAGGAACACGGTGTCCGACTTCAGCTTGCGGAACTCGTCCGAGTAGGGCACGACCAGGCCCGTGGTCACGCTGTGGCGGCGCTGGCCCTGCTCGTCGAGCGAGAGCAGCGAGACCGAGTAGGTGCCGACCTTGTCCACGGGGAACTCACCCACGTAGCGGCCCGCGCCGCGCTGGACGAGCTTGACCTCGCGCGCGGGCAGGTTGGGGTCGGGCGAGGCGATCCGGGCGCTGACGTTCAGGCCGTCGATGACCTCGCCATCCTCGGTGACCGCGTCGAGCACGATCTGACCCTTGTCGCCCTTGAGCTTGGTCGAGAACTCGAACACGTTCTCCTGAACGTCCTTCTTGACCCAGCGCACGGCCTGCGACCAGAAGGTGCGGAAGCCCTCCCAGGTGACCCACTCGGTCGCCCAGCGCGGCTTGGCGTCCGAGGTGAAGGCCAGCGACTTGCCCACGCCGTACTGCCAGTGGGCCAGGATCGGGCTGCCGTCGGGCGCGGTCAGGGCGACCTCGGCGCGGGGCTTGGCCTCGGTCAGCACGTAGCCCGTCAGCTGGGGGAAGCCCGAGAAGCCCGTCAGGACCGGGCTGTCGCCGCGGAGCGCGGGGGTGATCGTCTTGTTGACGATCAGCGAGCGCGTGACCCGCTTGGACTCCTTGAGGAAGATCCGCGGCAGCGCGCGCGGGTCGTCGAGGTAGTAGTACTTGCCGCCGGTCACGTTGGCGATCCGCTTCATGAGGTCCACGCTGGGACCCTGCGCGCCGCCGTGGGCGCCGTAGGCGATCGTCGAGACGGTGATCTTGGCCTTGCGACAGCGCTTGAGCAGCGAGGCGGCCGGCGAGCTGGGGTCGCCGTCCGACATCACGATCATGTGCTTGACCGAGGAGGGCAGCTTCTCGAGCGCGTTGACGGCCATCCGGAAGATCGGGTCGAAGTCCGGCATGTCGCCGATCTGCATGCGACGGATCGCCTGCTTGATCGCGGGCTTGTTGCGCGCCTTGACCGGCTTGACGGCCCACTCGCTCCCGTTGCCGCCGTAGATCAGGACGCCGACCGTGTCCTTGGCCGAGAGCGTGTCGACCGCCTTCTGGCACACCTGGATCGCCATCGCGTTGCCCTCGGCCATCTCGCACGAGTGCATGACCATCATCAGGGCGCCGTCGGGGATCACCTGCTCCTGCTTGATGTCCATCTCGACCGGGAGCGCCTTCTCGACCGGCGTGTTGCGCCACTCGCCGGCGCCGAAGGAGCGCGCGCCGCCGATCATGATCAGGCCGATGCCCATGTCAGCGACGGCGGTCTCTACGTTCTTGAGCTGGTTCTGGCTGAAGGCGGGCTTGGCGACGTCGTCGAGGATGATCGCGTCGTAGCTCTGCAGCTCGCCGGCGGTGAGGGGGAAGTCGACCGCGGAGATCCGCTTGATGCGGATCTCCGCCCGGCGAAGGGCCGCGAGCAGGTGGTGGGCCTCCGCGGCGTCGGGGTCGGCCTCGTCGTGGACGTAGAGGACTTGCGCCTTGCCGCGCGCGTAGACGAAGCCGTGGGCGGTGTTGTTCTGGAAGAGCTGGTCCTGCTTGCTCTCCTTGCCCGTCTCGTCGATCAGCTGGACCACGGCCTCGACCCGGAAGAAGCCCGCCTCGTCGAGCTCGAGCTGGAACTCGTGCACGTTGGGGCCGGGCTCGAGGTGCACGCGGCGGGTCTCGAGCAGGGCGCCGTCGCGCCAGAGGTGGATCTTGGCGTCCGACTCCTTGACGGCGTGGGTCACCACGCGCGCCAGGAAGGGCTCGCCGATCTTGGCCTCCTCGGGGATCTTGACCTTCTCGACGAGGACCTCCTCGCCGTAGGAGTAGTCGAGGGGGACCACGTCGACCGGCACGCCCTGCTTGCGGGCCTCGGCGATCGCGGCCTTGGCGTCGCCCGCGGTCTCGTTGCCGTCGCTGATCAGCACGATCCGCCCGCGCGCGTTGACCTCGAGGGCCTCGAGCGCGCGGCGAATGCCCTGCTCCATGTTGGTGTAGTTGCGGTCGATGTCGCTCGCGAAGCGCGTCAGGGGCGCGCCGTCCTTGCGCAGCGTGGCCTCGTTGTAGCCCTCGCGCCCGAAGACCACGACCTTGCCCAGGTCCTGGCGTGGGTCCATTCGTCCGCGCGAGCGCTCGATCAGCTCGAGGGCAGACTGGGCCTTGGCCTCGGGGATCGAGCGCGAGTGGTCGACGACGAACACCACCTCGACCTTCTTGGTCAGGTCGCGCCACTCGACCTCGGCCAGCGCCGCCACGAGCAGCACGACCAGCAGGATCCGCAAGGTCAGCGCCATTCGCCGGCGGACCTTGTCCAAGCCGGCCAGCGAGCGGCGGCCGAGCAGGATCACCAGCGGCAGCAACACCACCAGCAAGAGCAGGAATTCGGGGGTCGCGAAGGAGATCGGCATCACCGCTCCGGAGAGCGCGAGAGCGTAGCACGAGCGACTTGGATCCTGACCTCGCTCACGAGCCGAGCCAGGTCTTGCGGTGCATTCCGTAGACGCGGTCGCCGTTGGAGTCGAGCACCCACACCCGCTCGGCGGGTCCGAGCGCGACCGCCCAGGGGCGGTTCAAGCCGCCCACGGCGCGCCCCGGCCCGCCCCAGATCCCCAGGCACTTGCCCTCGGGGGAGAACACCGAGACGCGCTGGTTGCCGAACTCGGCCACCCACACCCGCCCCGCCTCGTCGAGCTTGACGTCGTAGGGGTAGCCCAGCTTGCCCTGCTCCTTCCCCTCGCCGCCGAGGTGGCCCTGGAGCTCGCCTGCGCTGGAGAAGATCGAGACGCGGTGGTTCGCGGCGTCCGCCACGTAGACGCGATCGCGGGTCGGGTCGATCGCGAGGTTCATGGGGCGCCGGAACTGGTCTTCGTCCCAGCCGAAGGAGCCCCAGGTGCGCAGGTAGGTGCCGTCTTCTTGCCACACCTGCACGCGCGCGACCTGGTCGCCGAAGTCGGTCGTGTAGTGCAAGCCTCCGGCCGCGTGGACGGAGGTGATCATCATGAACTGACCGGGGGCCGGGCCCGGGGCGCCATAGGCCCGCTTGAGCTTCAGGTCGGTGTCGTAGACGAGGACCCGGCAGTAGTGGGTGTCGGCCACGAGCAGGTCGCCGTGCTCGTCGATCCCGAGCCCGGTCGGCTTGCCCTGCACCAGCCCGGGGGTGAACACCAGCCGCTCGACCTTCCCCTCGGGGGTGAAGCGCTGGATGCGCCCCGTCTTGTCGGCGACGAAGAGCAGCCCCTCCTTGGTCGTGGTCATGGCGCGCGGATAGCCGAAGCGCCCTGGCGCCTCCCCCTTGCCGCCGAGCACCAGCTCGACCGCGGCCTCACCCGCCTGGGGAGCGGGCCCCTGGCCCGCGACCGCCTGCGGCTGCGACTTGGCAGGCAGCGGCTCGGGGATCGGATAGGGCTTGCCAGGCGTGTAGTCGTCGGCGCCAGGCTGGGAGTAGGCGTTGTCGCCCTCCGTCGGGCGGGAAGGGAAGGGCGTCGGCGTCGCCTTCGCCGTCGCCGGAGTCGAGCTCGCTACCGGCGACACGCCGTCCCGAGCCGCGCCCTCGGGGTCGGGCAGGTCGGGACAGCCGACGAGGAGGGGCAAGAGCAGCGCGCTCAGGCCCCAGGTCTTGGGGAAGGAGAAGTCGAACACGGTCCTACTGGCGCTCGGGCGTCAGGCTCTCCATGTAGCCCTTCACGTATTCGGCCATTCGCTTGGGGATGCGGGTCTTCTGCAGCGCCTTGGCCGCCTTGGCCTGCGCGGCGCGCGTGACCTCCTCGAACTCGGCGTCGGACTTGCCCTTCACCTGCGCGCCGCGGGTGAAGTAGGAGCCGACGATCTTGCCCTTGCCCACGCGCCCGCGAATCCGGGTCGCCTTGAACTTGTTGGGTGCGTCGAGGTCACCGATCGGGCGCTTGCCCTGCGCTTGGCCCTGGCCCTGGCCTTGGCCTTGACCCTGACCCTGCTTGCCCTGGCCTTGGCCCTGGCCGCCATGCTTCTTGCCGCAGCCCGGGCAGACCTTGTTGTTCTTTTGCTGACCCGGCTGCTGACCGGGCTGCTGACCCGGCTGCTGCCCCGGCTGCTGACCGGGCTGCTGACCCGGCTGCTGCCCCGGCTGCTGACCGGGCT
>CALDQK010000386.1 GCA_937911525.1 uncultured bacterium | reverse complement strand
GGATCGAACCGCCAAGGACGCCAAGGACGCCAAGACTCGCCGGCATTCCTTGGCGTCCTTGGCGTCCTTGGCGGTTCAATCTCCGGAACGCGAAGGAGCTGTCGCTGACAGCGACAGCTCCTGGGATTCGCCAGTTCGGGCACGGGCACGGGCACGCAGGAGGCTTGGTTCTAGCCCAGCTCCTCGCGATAGGCCGCCACCGTCTGCTGGATCCCGTCTTCCAGAGAGACCTGGGGCTCCCAGTCGAGGAGCTGCTTGGCCAGCTCGGTCGAGGCCAGCGAGTGGGGCACGTCGCCCTCGCGCACGGGCCCCAGGATCGGCTCGATGTCCTCGCGCCCCGCGGCGGCGGCGATCCGCTGGTGCAGCTCGAGGATCGTGATCCGCTTGCCGCCGGCGATGTTGATCCAGTTGCCCGGCGCCTCGGGGGCCTCGGCGGCGAGCAGGTTCGCGCGCACGACGTCCTGGACGAAGCTGAAGTCGCGCGAGAAGGAGCCGTCGCCGTTGATCTTGCCGGGCTCTCCGCGGAGCAGGCCGCTGGCGAAGGCGGGGATCACCGCGGCGTAGCCGCTGTGGGGGTCCTGGCGCGGGCCGTAGACGTTGAAGTAGCGCAGGGCGACGGCCTCGATCCCCATCGAGCGCGAGAAGGCCATGCAGAGCTGCTCGGCGGAGAGCTTCTGCGCCGCGTAGGGCGAGACCGGGTTGGGCGTCATGGTCTCGAGCTTGGGCAGGGTCTCGGTCGGCCCGTAGATCGACGAGCTGGAGGCGAAGACCAGGCGGCGCACGCCGGCCTCGCGGCCAGCCAGGAGCAGGCCGTGGGTCCCCACCACGTTGACGCGGAAGGTCCCGGCCGGGTCCTCGATCGAGCGCGGCACCGAGGCCTTGGCGCCCTGGTGGAAGATCACCTCGATCCCCTCGCAGGCTCGCGCCGCCACCTCGGGGTCGGCCAGGTCGGCCTCGATCACCTCGACCTGGTCGACCCGGTCGCTGAGGTTCTCGCGGCGCCCCGTGCTGAGGTCGTCGAGGACGCGGACCTGGTCACCGCGCGCGAGGAGCGCGCGGACCAGGTGAGAGCCGATGAAGCCGAAGCCTCCGGTGACGAGTGCCTTCACGGTCGCCCTTGGAGCAGCCCGCGGGCTACTCCTCCTCCTCGTCCTCGGAGGCGTCGATCAGCATGAACTTGAGCGTGCCCTCGCAGACGACCTGGTTGTCGACCGTCGCCTTGACGCGGGCCTGGCCCGTGCGCTGGCGCAGGCGGAGCGCCTCGCTCTCGATCACGACCTGGTCGCCCGGCGTGACCGTCTTGCGGAACTTGAAGTTGTCCACGCCGAGCAGGTAGGCCAGCTTGCCTGCGTGGTCGCGGCTGCCGAGCAGCATGGCGCCGGTGACCTGGGCCGCGGCCTCGATCAGGAGCACGCCGGGCATCACCGGCTGGCCGGGGAAGTGGCCCTGGAAGAAGGGCTCGTTGAAGGTCACGTTCTTGATCCCGACCGCGCGGTCCGGCTGGACCTCGATCACGCGGTCGACCAGCAGGAAGGGGTAGCGGTGCGGCAGGATCCGCGTCAGCTCGCGGATATCGAGGGCCGTGATCTGCGCGGGCGGGGAGGCGGCCTCGTCGGGCTCCTGGGCGGCCAGGATCTTGCGCGCCAGCGAGGCGTTGATCTCGTGGCCGCTCTTGACCGCGATCAGGTGGGCTCGGATCGGGGCCCCGACCAGGGCCAGGTCGCCGATCAGGTCGAGGATCTTGTGGCGGACCGGCTCGTCGGGGAAGCGCAGCTCACCGGCCACGCTCCCGTCGTCGTTCATGACGACCGTGTTCTGCTCGTTGGCGCCCTTGCCCAGGCCCATGGCGAGCAGCGCCTC
The DNA here is from genome assembly GCA_937911525.1 of uncultured bacterium. Taxonomy (GTDB): domain Bacteria; phylum Planctomycetota; class J058; order J058; family J058; genus NORP233. The sequence continues at coordinate 246 of CALDQK010000386.1, read as the reverse complement.
GGCCTCGCGGCGCAGGCAGTAGGTCCGCGCCGGGGCGATCTCCTTGATGAACCCCTCGCGGTCGACCTCGAGCGAGTAGTGCATGCTCGGCAGGGTCGGGACCGGGTAGTCCATGGTGTAGCTGATCCGGAGCCCCTTCTCGTAGGGGAGCGCGACCAGGCTGGCGTCGCCGGTCTGGACCCCGATCGGCTCGGTGATCACGATCTCGTGGATCTCCTCGTCCTGCTCGTGGACGCCGGCCTCCTC
>CALDQK010000385.1 GCA_937911525.1 uncultured bacterium | reverse complement strand
GCCCAGCGACTCGCCCCGCCCGACCCCCAGCGCGAGCCCCTCGCCCAGCCGCCCGCGCCCCACGCCCGCCCCGCGCCCCAGCCCCAGCCGCTCGCCGCGGCCCTCGCCCAGCCGCTCGCCGCGGGCCACCCCCAGCGGCTCGCCGGTGGGCTCAGCCTTCGATCGCCTCTGGCAGGGCGCGGAGGACCCCAGCGCGACGGGGGGCGAGCAGGACCCTGGCGGTGAGCCGGGGCCGGGCGGGCAGCAGCGGCCCGGCGGACAGCAAGGCGGTCAGCGGCCCGGCGGACAGCAGCCCGGCGGACATCAGGGCCCTGGCGGGCAGCAGGGCCCTGGCGGGCAGCAAGGCCCCGGCGGGCGGCAGGGCGGACAACCGGGGCCCGGCGATCAACAGGGCGGAGAGCAGACGAGCGGGGCCTCCTCGGCGGGGACACCCCGCGCGCCTCGCGCCGTCGAGCCGCGCGCGGAGGTCAAGGCCTCGGCCCGCTTCGCCCTCGAGGCCCTGTTCCGCGACGGAATCCTGCTGGCGCTGGGCGCACTGCTGGCCTTCGGCGGGTTGCGCTTCCTCCGTGAGCTGCTGCTCGAGCGCGAGCGCGGGCGCACGCGCGAGGAGGAGGGGGAGGCGGCGCTCGCCCTCGGCGCGGACGAGGCCGAGCGGGTCGAGGGCCGCGCCAAGGGTCCCGGCGAGGCCGCCCGAGAGGTCGTCCGCCTCTATCTGAGGGCGCTGGCGGCCTACGCCCAGCGCGGGCGCCCGCGCGAGGAGGCCGAGACGCCCTGGGAGTTCAGCGCCCGCGTGACGCGCGGATCGGGCCCCCTGGCGAGCCTGACCGACCTCTTCGTGCGCGCTCGCTACGGCCCCTGGCCGCTGGAGCCCGAGGACCTCGAGCGCGCGCGCGCCTGGACCGGCGAGATCGAGCGCGGGGAGTGAAGTCTGCTCGCGCCTGACGCGTCCCTCTGAGCCGAGGAAAGGCGCCGCGCGGCTGATAGAGTGCGCGCCTTCTGGGGGGAGAGTCAGTGCGTAAGAGCACGCAGTTCAGCCTGTGGTTGGTGGCCGCCCTGGCGCTCACGTGCGCCGCGCAGGGGCAAGACGACCGCTTCCTCGTCTGCTACCCCAACGCTCCCGGCAGCGCTCGTCGCGCCGAGCCGATCATGCAGACCTTCGGGTCCTACGTCGGCGAGCGCCTCGGACGCCGCGTCCGCCCGGTCTACTTCAACGAGCTGCGCGCGGCCAAGGACTGGATGAGCCAGGGCATGCCGCGCCACGGGATCCTCTCGCTCTCGCTCTACCTGCGCTGGCGCGACGAGCACGGCCTGCGGGTCGTGGCCCACGCCGAGCGCGGGGGCAAGGGCACCGGCCGCTACCACCTGCTGGTCCTGGCCAAGTCCAAGCTGAAGACCCTCGCCGACCTGGCGAGCCGCGAGGGCGCCTGCGTGTGGTCGGCCCACCTCGACGACGCGCGCTTCGCCAGCCGCGTCGTGTTCGGAGGCCAGCTGCAGGTCAAGGAGGTGGTCACGGCCGAGGGAGAGACCGCCCCGGGCCTGCCTGGGGGCCGCGTGCGGGTCGTGTCCTCGACCCGGGCCCTGAGCGCCTTGCGCCGCATGCAGCAGGGCAAGCCCTACAAAGGCAACCCCGTCGACGCCGTCCTGGTCGACGACACCTCCTGGGAAGGGCTACAGCAGCTGAAGCGCTTCAAAGGCGTCTTCCGTGTCTTGTATGCTTCCTCTCCCTTGCCGACGGCGCCGGTCGTCAGCTTCAGGGACGTGCCTGAGTCCGAGAGCAAGCGCTTGGGGGAGGTGCTCGGCGGAATGAAGAGCGACGACGAGGGGCGCAAGATCCTCAAGACCTTGCAAGCGACGGGCTTCGCCCCGCCGCAGCGCGAGGCGCTGGCTGGCCTCGTGGCTCGCTACGAAGGCAAGGAAGGCTCCAAGTGAGCCGGCTCTGGTCCTGGCTGCTGCTCCTGCCGCTCCTGAGCGGCTGCGCGAGCGAGACCGTCGAGCGCGAGCCCGACGGCCTCAAGCGCCTCGAGGTCGAGCTGAAGCGGGAGGACGGCTACGAGACGCGCTGGCAGCTCGCGGCGGCCTGCTTGGACGTGATCGACATTCACCCCGACATTCGCAGCGGCACCAAGCTCAGCTACGCCAAGCGCGCCCTCAAGCACGCCGACCAGGCGGTGCGAATCGACGCCGAGCAGGTCGAGGGGCACTACTACCGCGCGATCGCGCTGGGTCGCGTGCTCGAGTTCGAGACCCTGCCCGACCTCGACCGGATCGGCGAGCTCGAGCAAGCCGCGGAGCGGGCGCGCGCGATCGACCCCACCTTCAAGCACGCGGGTCCGCTGCGCTTCCTGGCGCTCCTCTACACCAAGGCGCCGCCCTGGCCGATCGGGCCCGAGCTCGCGGGCGAGGAGGACGAGATCGAGGCCCTCTGGGAGGAGGCGCTCCAGCTCGCCTCGGGCTGGGTCGAGAACCACCTCGGCTTCGCCGAGTTCCTCGTCGACCAGGACCGCGAGGCCGAGGCGCTGGCGCACGCGCGCCAGGCGCGGGCCCTGCTCGCCAAGACGCGCCTGCACCCGATTCAGCACGAGGAGCTGCGCCGCCGGATCCAGGAGCTCTTCGACGCGCTCAAGAGCTGAGCCCGCCTCCCCGGATTGGCGGGTCGACGCCCTGCTCCCGGGTGAGCCCAGCGCGCTGGAGACGGCGGAGAGCGTCTTGAGCCTGCGCAAGCGCTGAATCCCCCGGGATGGTTCCCCGAGTTCAAGCTTGCTCCCCGAGATGACGAATAGCTACCATGCCGCGCTGCGCCACTTCCGAGCGGCGCAGCCAGGAAAGTGGGGCCCAGACTTATGAGCCACGTCGCGACCGCGACGCGCACGCGCGTCGGTGATCGTCTGCAGACCTCGATCGAGCAGGCTCGCGCCGCGCTGATCGCCAAGCAGGACAGCCAAGGCTGGTGGAACGGCGAGGACGAGGCCAACCAGACCCTCGACGCTCAGTACATCTTCCTCTTCCACTACTGCGGGCTCCTCGACCAGGAGCCCTACGCCGACAAGGCGCGTCGGCTGGGCAACTGGCTCCGCCGCACCCAGCGCGAGGACGGCACCTGGGCGATCTACTACGGCGCCCCCGGCTGCGTCTCGGTCACGACCGAGGCCTACTTCGCGCTCAAGATCCTGGGCGACGACCCCGCGGCGCCCCACATGGTCAAGGCGCGCGAGTTCGTGCGCGCCAAGGGCGGCCCGGCCAAGACGCGCATGCTGACGCGCTACATGCTGGCCCTCCTCGGCGAGCTGCCCTGGGAGAACTGCCCCAGCCTGCCGATCCAAATGATGTTCGCGCCCAAGTGGGCGCCCTTCCGCCTGAACATTTGGGAGCTGAGCTACTGGGCGCGCGTGTGCACCGTGCCCCTGGCGGTGCTCGCCGATCAGCGCAAGGTCGTCCCCGTGGCCCCCGAGCAGGGGATCAGCGAGCTCTACCCCGCGCCCCCGACCCCCGGCATGCTCTACGACTACGACGAGCAGTTCGGGCTGGTCTCCTGGAAGAACCTCTTCCTGCAGGCCGACAAGGCCTTCAAGAAGGCCGAGCGCTGGGGGATCAACCCGCTGCGCAAGACGGCCCTCGCCAAGGCCCGCAAGTGGATCCTCGAGCACCAGGACGACTCGGGCGACTGGGGCGGGATCTTCCCCGCGATCTGCAACTCGCTGATGGCCCTGTGGGTGCTCGGCATGTCGACCGACGACCCCGTGTTCCGCAAGGGCATGGAGGCGCTCGACCGCTTCGAGTGGCCGGACGAGACGCTGGACGAGACGCACATTGCCCCCTGCGTCTCGCCGGTGTGGGACACCGGCTGGGCGGTGTTGGCCCTGACCGAGTCGGGCGAGGACCCCGAGGGCGACGTGGTCGTGCGCGCCACCAACTGGCTGCGCGACATGCAGATCAAGCGCAAGGGCGACTGGGCGGTCAAGGCGCCGCACGTGCCGGCCGGCGGCTGGGCCTTCCAGTTCTACAACGACTTCTATCCCGACACCGACGACTCGGCCGTCGTGATGATGGCCCTGACCAACGGCAGCCCCAGCTCGGGCCCGGCCCGCGAGGCCGCGATCGACCTCGGGCGTGAGTGGCTGGTCGGGCTCCAGAACCGCGACGGCGGCTGGGGCGCCTTCGAGCTCGAGATCGACAACCACCGCTTCGACGAGATCCTCTACAACGACGAGAAGAACATGCTCGATCCGAGCACGGTCGACGTGACCGGGCGGATCCTGGAGTTCTTCGGCGTAATGGGTGTCAGCCGCGAGGACCCCGTCGTGCAGGCCGCCGAGGCCTACGTCCGCAGCGAGCAGGAGGCGAGCGGCGCCTGGTGGGGCCGCTGGGGCGTCAACTACGTCTACGGCACCTGGTCGGTGGTGCGCGGCCTGGCCGCGCTCGGCGTCAGCCCCGAGGACCCCGCCATGGCGCGGGCGGCCGAGTGGCTGGAGAGCTACCAGCGCGAGGACGGCGGCTACGGCGAGTCCTGCGCCAGCTACACCCCGGGACACGAGTACGAGCAGTGCGACTCGACGGCCAGCCAGACGGCCTGGGGCCTGATGGCCCTGATCTGCTGCGGCCGCGCGGAGAGCGAGGCCGCCCGTCGCGCGGCGGACTGGCTCCTCGAGCAGCAGAACGAGCAGGGCCTGTGGGACGAGGCGGAGTTCACGGGCACCGGCTTCCCCGACGCCTTCTACCTCCGCTACGACTATTACTCCTACTACTTCCCGCTGCTGGCCCTCTCGGCCTACCGCAACGCGCTCCGCTAGCGCGAGCAGGAAGCAGGAGTCAGGTCGAAGAAAGGAAAAGGGCACCTGCGTCGCAGGTGCCCTCGAGGGTGTGCCATTGGAGGCGCCACCCAGCCTTCCCGACCACCGCGGTCACGGCGTAGGCGCTACACCCTTGCAAAATGCAATCCGGTAGCGCCCATGACCGTTTAGTGATTCAAGTTCCGCGACTTCCGTCCAGGAGGCCCGTTGGGTTGCGTTAGCCTGCGCCCGGCAACGTTGCGGCTAACGCTGGGCTAACGCAAAAAGGGCCACCTCCGCCTCGTTCTTGGCGGAGCTCCGACGAGGAGTGGGAGGCTCCCTCAGAGCGGAAAGTCGTCCTCGGGCCACACCGCGACGGGGATCTCTTCCTCGCCGACCCGGGCCAGCGCGCGGCCCATGCCCTGGGTGTTGAAGCTGGCCCCGGCCAGCCCCTGGGCGTCGACCACGATCACGCCGCCCGAGTCGGGCCCGAAGCGCTGATCCAGCTCGGCCACGCAGCCCTCGGCCCCCTCCTGCGCGCCGAGCTCCTGGCTGAGCTGGCAAGCGCGGTGGCAGGTCAGGTCGCGGATCATGCGCTCGCCGATTCCGGTCGAGACCGCGGCCGCGCCGAGGGTCTCGCAGGCGAAGAGCCCGGCCCCCACCAGGGCCGAGTCGCCCACGCGACCCGGGGCCTTGAGCCACAGCCCGCCCGTCGAGACGGCCGCCGCGAGGCCCCCCTCCGCGTCGAGGGCCACCGCGCCCACCGTGTCGTGGCCGAGGTCGGGGGCCTCCTCGTCGTCGGGGCGGCCCACGCTGGTCATGTCCGCCAGGTCGAGCGCGCGCTGGCGGGCCGCCTGCTTGGCGAGCAGCTCCTCGTAGTGCGCGAGCTTGTCGGCGGGCGGCTCGGGCAGGGGCGGCAGCTCGAGGCCCGCGATCCAGCGGTCGGCCCCTGGGCCGACGAGGAGCACGTGGCGCCCCTCGTCGAGCAGCGCGCGGGCCGCGTCGATCGGGTGGGCCGTGGCCGTGACCGCGCCCAGGGCGCCGGCCCGCCGCTCGCGCCCGTCCATCAGCGCCGCGTCCAGGGAGTAGCGCCCCTCGGCGTCGAGGCAGGAGCCCACGCCCGCGTTGAAGGCGCCGCTGGCCTCCATGACGCGCGTGGCGACCACGACGGCGTCCAGGGCCGAGCCGCCGGCGGCGAGCAGCTCCCGCCCCACCCGGGCGGCCTCGACCAGGCCGGCGCGGTAGGCGGCGGCGCGCTCGCCGTCCATGGAGCGCATGGCGCCTGCGCCGCCGTGCACCAGGATCAGGGGCTTCACGCCAGGCCTCCGGCCTGGGCGTAGCGCGGGCCCAGCTCGCGCAGGCCGCTCAAGGCGCGCTCCACGTCCGCGGGGCCGACGTCGCGGTGGGTCACGAAGCGGATCCCCAGGTCCCCGAGGGGGATCGCGAGCACGCCGCGCTCCTGCAGCCGCTCCGCGAGCGCCCCGTAGTGCTCGGGCGCCTCGGTGCGCAGGAAGAGGATGTTGGTCTCCACCTCGGCCGGGTCGATCAGGTAGCCCGGGATCTCGGCCGCCCCCTGGGCGAGCTGCTGGGCGTGCTCGTGATCCTGGGCCAGCTGAGCCGGCCCCTCGCGCAGCGCGAGCTGCGCGGCGGCCGCGATCACGCCGACCTGGCGCATGCCGCCGCCCAGGCGCTTGCGCATCCGGCGCGCCTCGGTGATCCAGTCCTTGGGGCCGAGCAGCGCGCTCCCGATCGGGGCCCCCAGGCCCTTGGAGAAGCAGAGCTGGAGGCTGTCGCACACCGCGCCGTAGGCCTTGGGGTCGAGCCCGCTCGCGACCACGGCGTTGAAGATCCGCGCCCCGTCGATGTGCAGCGCGAGCCCCTTGCGCTGCGCGACCTCGCGCAGCTCCTGCAGCAGCTCGAGGGGGATCACGCGTCCGCCGTGGAAGTTGTGCGTCTGCTCGACGCAGAGCAGGCGCGTGCCCGGCTGGTGCAGGTCCCCGGGCCGCGCGAAGCGCTCGATCTCGGCCGGGTCGAGGCGCCCGCGGTCGCTCTTGAAGGTCCGCGAGACGACGCCCGCGATCGCGCCCGCGCTGCCGACCTCGTTGTTGTAGGTGTGCGAATACTCCTCGAAGAACACCTCGTCGCCGTGCCGGCAGTGGGTCATGATCGCGATCAGGTTGGCCATGGTCCCCGAGGGCGTGAAGAGCGCCCCCTCCATGCCGAAGGTCGCCGCGACCTCCTCCTCGAGCGCGTTGACCGTCGGGTCGTCGGCGAACACGTCGTCGCCCACGGCGGCCTGCGCCATGGCCTCCCGCATGGCCGGCGTGGGCCGGGTCACGGTGTCGCTGCGGAAATCGGAGACGGGTTGTCCTTCAACGAGTTGCGGCATGATTCAGGCTCCACCTGGTCCGCCACCCGTTCCGAAATCAGTGAGGCCAAGGGGTCATGAACCAGACGGGCCTTTTCTAGCACCTTCCGGTGTTGATCGGGCTTTGGGGCGCCCTTCATGTAGCCCAGGTGCGTCCTGACGTCCTTGTGGCGCACGAAGTCCATCGCGTCCTTCAAGGGCACCCCCGCAGAGTGGAGCTTGCGGACGACGTAGCGCCGGAACGAGTGGAGATCGAGCGGCTCTCCCTTCAGCCCGGCCCGCTCCAGACACTTCCGCAGGCGTCCGGCGCGTAGAGGAGGAGGTTGCCTATGCGCGCAGCGATCTACGCCCGGGTCTCCACCTACGACCAGTCTCCGCTGATGCAGCTTGAGGCCCTGCGGGAGTACGCGGCCCGACGCGGCTTTGCGGTTGCGGGCGAGTTCGTGGATCACGGCATCAGCGGCACCAAGTCCACGCGGCCCCAGCTGAACCTCCTCATGGAGGCCGTTCGGAAGCGCCAAGTTGATGCCGTGCTCGTGTTCCGCTTCGACAGGATGGCCCGGAGCACCAGCCATCTGCTCCGGGTCTTGGAGGAGTTTGATGCGCTTGGCGTCCAGTTCGTCTCCTACGCCGAGAGCATCGATACGTCGACTCCGATGGGCCGAGCCATGTACACGATCCTCGGCGCCCTGGCGGAGCTAGAGCGCAACTTGATCGTTGAGCGCTCGGTGGAAGGCCAGAAGCGAGCTCGCGCCCGTGGGAAGCACGTTGGGCGTCCTCGTGTTCAGGTCTCACCCGAGCGAGTGCTGGAGCTCAGCGCCCAAGGCCACAGCCAGCGTGCGATTTCGGCGACGCTCGGCATCAGCCGGAAAGTTGTCCGTCGCGTCTTGGGCGAGGCTGCCCAGGCTGGGCCCAAAGCCCCCCAGGATTCCGCTGCCTGATGCGCCCGCTTCGCTCGACTTAGCGCGGCCAGGTTGCTGGGCCTCAAGCACTCGCTTTGGGCCCAGATGGGCCTTCGGGCCCGACAAGGGCATCAAGCAGTCTCTGGCTGGTCAGGCGGGTATCCACCGACTCCTCGTCCCCTGCCGCGCCTCGAAGGGCAGGAGTCGCTGTCCTGACATCGATTCCGGCGGAGTGAAGCTGCGATAGGGCTCCCGCAGCGCTCCAGCGGACGTCAGGGAACGGGTCGCTGAGTGCCTCTGCAAGAGCGGCGATCAGCACCTCCGTGTGAGCCGCCTGGTGTCCAAGGACTCGGGCCGCATTCCGCCTCGCCCAGTCTTCGCCTGTCGTCAAGGCTTGGACGAGCGGCTGTATCGCCTCGGTCTTCCTGGCGAGGCAGCGCCCGATGTCTTCGATGTGAGGGTCGTAGTGGTGACCCAGATAAGCCAGCAATGCTGGGAGCGCCTCGTCGTACCGATCGGCCACATCAATGACCAGCGACAAGCCCCAGCACTGAAGCGCAATGTCGTCGGAGCCCTTCGTCCCCGCTAGGGCATGAATCAACTGCGGTCGCGTGTCGAGTTTGAGCAGGGCCCCCTGGGCGAGAACCCGCACCCAAGAGTCTGTCTCTTGGGTCATTTGTTCCAGGCGAGGAATCGCTACCGACGCTCTGCTGCCGATCCGACCCAGGGCATCAGCGCTCCACTCTCGGACGTCGGTGTCAGCGTCATCTAGTGCCCGGCAGAGCGTGGGGACGGCCATACCGGCCCCTTCGCCAAGCAGACTCAGGAATCGGGCCGCAAAGACTCGGGCCTCGCCGTCGCCCGACTCCAGCGTTGCGCCAAGCGGCCCAACTGCCTCCCCGTCCTCCGGCCCTAGACGCCAAAGTCCATCGAGCGCGGCCCGTCTGGCCTCCTCAGTTTCAGCTAGATCGGCGAGCCAGCGCTCGACCCGTTCCGCGACCCCACCTTCAGGCCAGTGGCTTTCGTGTCCCAAGAACTCGTCGGTCACGAGTGCGGCCTCTTCAACTCGGCCCCGTTGCCCGTCGCCTGAGCCGAACCCCGACTGCCCAGGAGTCCGCCGACTCAGCAACGCTTACGTCATAGGTGCCCGGACCGATTGCGGCCCGAAGGTGATCCTCTTCAAGGAAGTCAGCCCCTGGTGCCGCTGCGGTGGTAGAAATCAGCGCTTCGCAGTTGAGCACAAGTGGTTCAGAAAGCGGGACCCAAGTCAGTCCCTCAAGGACAACGACGCTGGCCTCGGCGTCTAGATCGCCGACACCGCCACCCAAGAAAACGCCACCGTAGGGACGAGGAACCCACGCCACGCACGGTCCAGGCTCGTCGCTAATGTCCATCACCAAGCCCTGCTCTCCACCCACGTCCAGCAGCATGGCCCAGGTCGAGATCGCGCATGCCCGGTCATAGTCCGTGGGCTCGTCCCCAGGGCTGTAGCTGTCGGGCGCTTCAGCTTCACCGCCAGGCTGAATGGAATCGATCCCACCCCAACTGACGAGCGTGGACTCGGGAATCGCAATGATTGGCCCGCCGTCGAACGCGACGATTTCAAGCTCAGGCATGCCCCAGGGTACCGATCTCCTCGCGCCGCCCGCAACGGGGGTACACCATGCCTGGACATGCCCCGGTGCTGCCTCTGCTCCCGGCAGAGCCTAGCCCTCGCCTTCGGAACGCACCTCCGACCAAAGGCCGGGAACGCGCCCCCTCAACGGAGCGCATCAATCGTCCTGCGTTGTCGGAACGCGCCTTGGATTCCGATCGTGCGGTAGCAGTCGAGACATTTTCTGCGGGCCCGAGAATATTCGAGTGCGAGTCTGTATCGGCTGGAAACGATCTGAAACACCAGCGAACTTACTGTGGGCGCATCACTTCGGGATTCCCTTGCCTCGGTGGCTGGGCGCCAGCGCTCAGAAACCCTTGGCTCTGCCCTACCTAAGAGCACCGAGCTCGTAGGTGTCTGGTGTCTGATGCGGATCGGGCACTTAGGGCTCTCCAGCACCATGTCGGCGGCCCGCTCCGTGGCCGGTTGCAGAGGGAGTAGCTGCGAACCACGCTGAGCTTGGTGTCGGTGATGCAGAATACGGAAGGCGAAAGGAACCACTTGAGCACTGGGGTCTTCAAGCTCGCCAAACTGTTCGGGGGCTGTGGCTACTACGCCAAGGTCACCGTCGAAGCGAGCCCTGGAAAGGGCCTCGTCTCCCTGTCGCCAGACGTATTCGCCTGGCTGAAGGATGTGTACGGGCCCGAGGCCTGGGAGTGGCCCGTGTGCGATTCATACAGGGAAGCCGCAATGGCTGGAGCGACGTACGCCCTCGCGCACATGGACTTCAACAAGGCCCGACACGACATCTCCGTAACGCAGATCCATGTTTCCCCGGTGGACACGAACTGGGACTCGGTTGCCTACGCAGCGTGCCATGCAACTTGGAAGGCAGCAGGGGCCGAGGGAACAGAGCAGCCCCACTGGGAGGGGAGGAGCATCGTCTTCCCAGGGGGCCTCAACCGACCTGCCCCCCCGAGTTCATGAGCATCGACTTCGAGCTTCTCGCTGCCGTTCGAGCCGATCCTATAGGGGAGCTTGAGCGGCACTCTGCCCAGCTACTCGGTCACTACGTCCGAGGTGGTTAGGCGCTTCGGTTCCCGCAGACCTCCGGTCCCCAAGAAGGAGAGGAACTTGAACCGGGCTTCCTTACCTGGGTGTGTCGTCGCTACTTCGGGAAGGACATCATCAGCTACTGGAGTTGGGATGGCATTGCGACGCTGCTCGCTCCAACGGCGGAGGCTTCATTTGGCCTCTGCCTGGACTGGTTCGAGGAGTATCTGGCCCTGCACCCGGCTGCGGGCGACAAGCGAGGCTACGAGGTCGAAGACCGTTTCGTGCGCTTCCTCGGCATGGCGCGGCACCGGCCAGCCCTGATCTTCGGCAACAGCCGGGGCCCCTGGGAGGTCCAAGCGTACCTCCACGGTTATCGGAGAGCCTGCATGATCGAGGGTAGACAGCCCTCGCCTGCCCTCGCGGCCCTCCTGGAGCTTGGCCAAGACCTGGCAAGGGACATCGGGCTGAGCGTCGAGGCGAACGTCTCTTGGGCACGCGCTGTCGGGTTCACTCGGTCGGGTTTCACGGGCAGGGTCGAACCTGACTGGTTCTCGAAGCTCCTCCACGAGCTCGAAGAGAAGCAGGGGGTCTCGATCCCGCCGGTTGAAGGCACTGGCTTGAGCCCGGACCGGGGTGCTACCTAGCCATGCCGCCTCGCGTCCCCAGCCTTTCGCCTTGGGACCTCTTCCGGCCAAAACTCCAGCGCGGCCTTGAGGACCCCCAGCTGGAGGCTCTCGCTCACCGCCAGGCTGATGATCGCCCGGCGTCGTTCTGGCGAAGCCGAGGTGAGGAGCTCGGCCAGCTGATGCGCCTCCGGTGAACGTCTCAGCTTGAGGACCGCCGAAGGGCGCCAATCAGGGTCGTTCAGGGTCGGCACCTGTTCCGCCGCTAGAGCGGAAGGCCTTGGCGGCTCAGGTAGTTGCGGCCCGAAGGGCGCCCTCGCTGCGGAAATCGGAGACGGGTTGTCCTTCGTGGGGCGGGTGCATGGCTCTCCTCTCGGTTCGCGCGGAGTCGAAGGGCTTTCTAGCAACTTCTCGAACGCGTCGGGCACCGCAGGCTGATTGGCCGCTTGCCGAGCGCAAATCGGCTCGTGCCGCAGAGCAAACCGCCGCGGGTCAATGAAGCGGAGTCGGAGGCGCGTTGACCTGGCGATTTGGAAGGAAACCAGGAAGGGAGGAAAGAAGGAAGGCTGCGGCTCCTTCATTCCTCTCTTCCTCTGTTCATGCTTTCCTTCTAAATCGCCCCGTCCGAGCGCCCTCGCTCGTCGAGGGATTCCTGATCGCGGAGAAGGTCGAGCGCTGCGTGAGCGTCGTCAGCCTGCGCCCAGACGCGGCGGAGCTTGCGCTGGGGGAGGTAGGATCTGCCACCACCTCGGAGGCTCCCATGCGCACCCTGCTCGCTGCGTTCGCTTTGCTCGTCCTGACCCTGCCCGCTCGGGCCCAGGGGATCGAGCTCGAGAAGATCGTTCAGGCGCCGGGGGTCGTGCCCCTCGGGGAGGGGGTCAAGGTCGGCTACCGCTACGAGCGCACGACCAAGGTCCAGGACCAGGTGACGCGCGAGTGGTTGGCCGTGGTCGGCGAGACCAAGGACGCCTGGGAGATCGAGACCAACCAGATCCTGGTCCACATGGCCCAGAGCATGCCGGACGCCAAGGGCGCCCGCTTCGCGCTCGTCGTCGACAAGAAGACCCACCAGGTCCTGGTGGCCAAGCTGGGCAAGCCGGGCGCGCCGCTCAAGGAGGCGCGGATCATGCAAATGGCGCTGCCCAAGCAGCAGGAGAAGCCCAAGCCGAGCCGCAGCGAGGACCTCGCGGTCGGCGAGGAGAAGATCCCGGCCGACGTCTACGTGACCGAGATCGAGGGCGTCGGGACGATGACCTCCTACGTGGGCAAGCGAGGGAGCGAGCTCGAGGGGATGCTGCTGAAGATGGAGGGGCCGCAGAGCTACGAGCTCAAGGCCCTGCCCAAGGAGGAGTCCTTCGAGCTCGAGGACGAGGGCGAGGACGGCAAGAAGCTGCAGGTCGTCGCGCGGCGCGCGGAGTACACCAACGGGCAGTCGATCACCACCTGCAAGCACCCCGTGGCCAAGGCCTTCAACCTGCAGCACATGCTCGAGTACTCGACGCCTGTGATGACGATGAAGATCGTCAGCCTGCGCACCGACGCCAAGAAGACCCTCACCTGGGGCGAGTGAGCGTCGGACCCGCCAGCTAGCGTCCCTCCGTGGAGAGCGGGCGCAGCGAGCGGTGGGTCGAGCGGGCGTGGGTTCATATCCACTTCCTGCGCGTCGTCCTGCCCCAGTTCCGCATCTCGCTGGGCGTGTTCCTGGGCGTGAACCTGCTCGGGGCGCTCGTGATCTGGAGCGAGGGCCCCGCTCCGCGCACGTTCTGGCAGGCGCTGCACACCGCGCTGGCGCTCAACTTCTTCGAGATGGTCGACCCCTACCCGACGGGGGGCGGCTTCCTGATCCAGGCGACCTACTTCCTGCTCCCCGCGATCGGCCTGACCGTGATCGCGGAGGGGCTGGTGCGCCTCGGCGTCTTGATCGGCAACCGCAAGCGCCTCGACCCGGAGTGGCACATGGCATTGGCCTCGACCTTCAAGGACCACGTGGTGATCGCCGGCCTGGGCAAGGTCGGCCTGCGCGTTGCGCGCCGGCTGCAAGGAGACGAGCACGTGGTCGGGATCGACCGCGTCGAGCCCAGCGACAAGGGCGAGGCGCTCTCGGAGAACGTGGCGGTCCTGCTCGGCGACGCGACCAGCATGGCCCTGCTCGAGCAGGCCAACGTGGCGCGCGCCCGCGCGATCCTGGTCCTGACCGACAACGACCTGGCCAACCTGGAGATCGCGCTCAACGCGCGCGAGCTGAACCCCGAGATCCGCGTCGTGCTGCGAATGTTCAACGAGCAGCTGGGCAAGCGCCTCGTGGACGAGTTCGGCTTCGACGCGGTCTACTCGACGACCTCCCTCGCCGCGCCGAGCTTCAGCGCGGCCCTCTACAGCAACCGGATCCTGCAGTCGATCGAGGTCGGCCCCGAGAAGGTCGTCCACATGGCGCGGGTCGAGGTCGAGGCGGGCTCGAGCCTCGTCGGCAAGACGATCCTCGAGGTCGAGCAGGAGCGCGGCGTCTCGATCGTGCTCCACCACAGCGCGGGGCGGGCCGACCTGCTCCCCTCGATCCGGGCCGAGGTCTCGGCGGGCGACGTGCTCTACCTGCTGGCGGAGCTGCGTGAGCTCGAGCGCGTGGACCGCGCCGCGGAGGCCTGACCCTACTCGCTCGGACTCGGCGCTGGAGCCGGTGACGAGGACCGCCCGCTCAACGAGGTCCGGTCGTCGGCCCTGAGCTCTCGCGGCCTGAGAGCTCGCGCAGGAGGGTGCGCAGGCGAGCCTTGCGAAAGGGGGGCAGCTCCGAGAACTCGAAGAGCTCGAGCGCGCGCTTGGCGGAGGAGACGCGCCCCAGCGCGAGGTGCGCTTCGGCGCGGAGGATCTGCTCGGGCGGGCTCATGGAGCGCTCGTCCAGCAGCTCCAGCCACCACCGGGGCCGGCCGAGGTCGATCAGGGCGCGGCCGAGCACGAGCCGCAGCCGGGGGCGGCGCCCGAACTCCTTGCGGGCGTCCTCGTCGATCGCTGGCTGGGCGCCGCCCTCGGCGGCCTCGATCATTCGCAGCAGCCAGGCGGCGATCCGCTGGGTCGGGTCAGCGGCGACCGCCTGAAGCGCTTCGCGCGCCTCCTGGGGCCGCTTCAGAGCCACCAGCGCCAGGGCCAGCTCCTCGCTCGCCTCGACCAGGGTCGGCTCCTCGGCGAGGAGCGCGCGGAGGAGCTGCTCTGCGTCCGCGAAGTCGCCGAGCTGGCTGGCGGCCCGCGCCGCGGAGAAGCGGAGCGCTCGCGAGACCGCTGGGCGCAGCCCCGCCGCGCGCGCAGGGAGCCCCCTCAGCGCCCGCCAGCGACCCGCCGTCTCGAGGATCCGCGCCCGCTCCAGGATCGCCTCGGGGGCCCGCTGCTCGAAGCCGCTCAGGCCGCGCAGGGCGTCGTCGACCCGCTTGGGCTCGAAGGCGGCCCGGCGGAGGGGGAGCAGGGTCGGGTCGTCGCGGTCGTAGCCGCGCGGGGAGAGCCCCCAGGGGCTGGTGAAGCGGCTCTGGATCGGCACGAGCTCCAGCCGGACGGCGACGCCGTGGGGCCACGGCCGAGCTCGGCGGACCAGGAGCTGGTGGAGCCCGCCCGAGCCGGGGGGGAGCGGGAGCACCTCGTCGGCGGCCAGCGTCGCTGCGGCGAGGGTCGCGGGGTGGCTGGGGTCGGGCGGCCCGTCGCGGCGGACGAAGAGGTCGAGGTCCACCTCGCTGCCGCGCAGGCGGATCGCCCAGTCCCCCTCCGGCAGGTGCCAGGAGAGATGGCTCGCGGGCTGGGTCAGCACCAAGGTCGTGCCCTCCCGATCGAGGATCACCCAGGGCTTGGGGGACACGGCGAGCGCGTCCGCCACGACGCGCTCGGCGCGCTCGCGGGCGGCGGCCAGGTCGACCTGGGGCTGCAGGTCCCTCAGGCGGCGCAGGGTCCCCAGGCGCCCGACCTCCCCAGCCAGGCGGCCCAAGCCTGCGCGGGCGCTGCGGGCCTCGCGCTGGTTCGCGAGCACGCTCAGCTCGAGCCGGTCGAGGAGGTGGTCCGGCCAGGCCTGCGCGCGGCGCGTCAGGGCGAGCAGGAAGGCCAGGCTGTCGCAGGGAGCGGGGCTCGCGCCCTCCAGGCGCGCGAGCCCTGCGACGGGGTCCTCGCCGAAGGCCGGCAAGCCGCGCGCGTGGAGGTCGGCCAGGGCCAACCACGCATGGCGGCGCAGCCAGCGGTCCGGGTCGGCGCACCAGGCGTGCAGGCGCTCGCGCGCCTGGCTCGAGAGCCCTCGCTCGAGCAGGGCGCGCCGCCAGTGGCTCGCCAGGTCCTGGGCAGGGCGCTCGGCGGGAGAGAGCTCGCGCCGCTCGGCGGCCTCGGTCAGGAGCGCGGCGGCCTTCTCGACCGAGCGCTCCGTGTGCGCGATCTCGCCCGCGGCGGAGGCGAGCTCGGCGCGCAGGTCGTGGCTCCGCAAGGGAGAGAGGTGGAGCGCCGCCCTGGCCCAGCGGGCCTGGTCGACGAGGACCAGGGCGCTGTGGAGGGTCCGCTCGACGTCGGTCGTGGCCAGCGCGTCGGCCTGCGTGAAGGCGCGCACCTGGTGAGCGCGCAGTCCGCGGGCCCAGCGCAGGCGGAGCGTGTCGTTCGCGGCCCCCGCGTGTCCCTGGCGCATGGCCTCGGCGATCCCCAGCTGGGCGCCGGCCAGCTCGCGGCGCCAAGCGGGGGCGTCCGCGGGGAGGGCGGCGTCGGGCGGCAAGCGCAGGGCGAGGCGGCGGGCGGCCGGAGTCGCCCTCGGCGCGGGCCCAGGCGAGCTCTGCGGCGAGGGCGAAGGGAGAGGGGAGCTCGCCGACGAGGAGGCCGGCGCCTCGGGAGCCGGCCCACGCAGCGCGAGGGCGGCGGCGAGCGCCACGAGCGCGAGCAGCGACGCCCCGATCAGCGCGCCGCGGCGCGACCCCGAGCCCGGCAGGCGCTCCTGCTCCCCCGCCAGGAAGGCCTGGA
>CALDQK010000384.1 GCA_937911525.1 uncultured bacterium | reverse complement strand
GTCGCTCGCCAGCAGGCCTTCGTCCGCCGCAAGGACTTCAGCCTGGCGCGCAAGCTCCTGCGCCAGCCCTGGGAGGCGGGGAGCCACGCGGCCGCCGCCCTGCTCGGCTCGCTCTACTACGACGGGCGCGGGGGACCCCGCGACTACGACGAGGCGCGCCGGATCCTCGAGATCGGCCGCGAAGGCTACGACGGCGACTGCCTGCGAAACCTGGCGCTGATGCTCGAGCGCGGCCACGGCGGCCCCCAGGACGTCGACGCCGCCCTCGAGCTCTACGCGCGCGCCGCCCGCCTGGGTCAGTCCGTCGCGGCCCGCCAGCTGGCGCAGATCTACTTCCTCGGCGTCCACGACCGCAAGGACCTGGCCAAAGCCCTCGAGTTCGCCCGCCTGGGCGCAGAGCTCGAGGACTCGGAGTGCGACGTGATCCTGGCGCGCCTGCTGGGAGCTGGGGTCGGGGGTGCCGCCCGACCCGCAGAGGCCTTGCTCGCGCTGCGGCGCGCGATGAAGCGCGGCTACCTGCCCGCGCACCACCTCTACGGCGTCCTGCACCTCGACAGCAAGGGCGGCGTCCCGCCCAACGAGGCCAAGGCGCGCGCAGCCTTCGAGTTCGGGGCCAAGGCCGGCCACCCGCCGGCCATGATCGACCTGGCCCGCCTCCTGGTCGAGGGCCGCGGCGGCCCGCGCGACGTGGCCCGAGCCGAGCAGCTCCTGCGCCGCGCCGCCCGGATCAACACCCGCGCCAAGCGCCACCTGGGCCAGCGCCTGCTCGAGGGCGCCTTCTCGAGCGCGAACGCCCAGGAGGAGGGGCGCGCCTGGCTGCGCAAGGCCGCGGCCGCCGGGGACGCGCAGGCCAAGCGCCTGCTCCAGAGCCTGCCCCCCAAGTAAGCGGTCGGGCTCGTCCAGAGCCTCCCGCGAGCTGCGTCAGGACCCCGCCTGAACCGGTGAGACGCTCTTCAGGGCCTCCAGCAGCTGGGAGAGGGTGAAGGGCTTCCCCAGGAAAGTGGAGCGCTCGAGGGTCAGACCCGAGGGGTCGAAGCCCGAGACGAACACCACGCCCAGGTCCGGGCGCCGCTCGCGGAGGGTCTTGGCGAGCTCGTGACCGCTCATGTCCGGCATGACCACGTCGGTGACGAGCACCTGAACCCTGTCGGCGAGCTCCTCCCAGGCGGAGATCGCGTCCGCGCCGCGCGCGAAGGCGTGCACGACGACGCCCGCTCTCTGGAGGCTCAGCCGCAAGACCCGCAAGATGCCGGGCGAGTCCTCGACCACGAGGACCTCCGGCGCTCCCGCCGGGATGGCTGCGAGCAGGGAGTCGCTGAGGGCGGCCGGCGAGGCCTGCTCGGCGAGCGGAAACACGAGGTCGAAGGTCGTCCCGGCCTGGGGAGCCGAGTGCACGCGCAGGTCTCCGCCGGCCTTCTCCATGAAGGCCTTGACCGAGGCCAACCCCAGGCCGGTCCCCTGCGAGGGTGGCTTGGTGGTGAAGAAGGGCTCGAAGATCAGCTCGAGGGTCTCGCTGCTCATGCCCACGCCCGAGTCGATCACGCTCAGGACGACGCACTCGGCCACCCCCTGCTCGGGCAGGGGGAGTCGCTCGGTGCGCGTGCGGAAGCTCAGCTTCCCCCCCCTGGGCATGGCGTCTCTGGCGTTCACCGCCAGGTTCACCACGCTGGCTTGAAGCTGGCCGGGGTCCACCCTCACCAGGTCGTCGCCGCTCTCGTGCTCGACGAAGACGGAGATGTCCTCGCGCAAGAGTCGCTTGATCATGGGGATCGCGTCGTCGACGAGCCGGCGGAGGGACCCCGTCACCGGCGCGGAGCCCTGCCTGGTGGCGGAGAAGCTCAGGAGCTGCCGGGTCAGCGAGGAGCCCGCCTTGGCCGCTGCCTGAATCTGGCCCAGTCCTTCCGACTCGCCCTGCTCCAGCTGCAGCAGCTCCGCGTTGCCCAGGACGACCATCAGCAGGTTGTTGAAGTCGTGCGCCACGCTCCCCGCCAGGCGCCCGATCACCTCCAAGCGCCCCTTGCGCACCATCTCCCGCTCGGCAGCCACTCGCTCGGTGACGTCGAGGATCGCCCCCGCGAAGGAGAGGGCCTCGCCGGCGGCGTCCTTCACGGCCGTGTAGAGGAGCAGGCAGTGAATCACCTCGCCGTCGGGCCTCCGGAAGCGGAAGCGAGAGGGCGTGCTGGTGTCCCCGCCGAGCGCGCGCTCCTGGCCCTCGAGGTAGGCCTCGAGGTCTTCAGGGTGAATGTGCTCGTCGAACACCTTCGCCGCTTCGCTGACCGGAGTGACCTCGGGGTCGAAGCCCAGGATCCGGTAGAGCCCGGGCGACCAGTCCACGGCCTGCGCGGCCACGTCCCAGGTCCACGTCCCCAGCCCCAGCGTCTCCTCGATCTGGTTCCAGACGACGTCTCGCCGGCTCCAGAGGCGCTGGGAGGGATTGCGCAGTCGGACGACCTCGCGCTGGAGGGCGCCGACCTGCTCTCTCAACCGCTCTAGCTCGTCCATCTCCCCTCGACCGAAGCGAGCGTAGCCAGCCGCGTCGAGCGAGACAAGCCGAGGGAGCGCATCTGGGCGCCCGTACATGAAGCCGCCTCGACCCCCGCGGAGGTCGAGGCGGTTTCGCTGCGGCGTCGATCTGATCAGTCGTCGGTGCCGGGCTCGGTGCCAGAGAGGCCGCCAGCGTTGGCGTCCTCGGCCTCGAGGTCCTCGAGGCGGTTGTACTTCAGCCGCTCGCCGAAGAGCGTCTCGAGCCGCTTGAGGGTCACGTTGGGGTTGCGCGAGCCGCGGCTGCTCTCGATGAAGCGGTAGGGGTGGATCAGGTAGCGGATGTACTCGCGCTTGTCGCTCGAGTTCTTCTGCTCCCACGAGGTCTTGGCCTCGTCGTCCTCGCGGATCGAGCCGTCCTCGGTGAAGTGCAGGCGGTACTTCACGCTGGCGGTGCTGCTGCTGTCCTCGTCCGAGTAGCTGCCCTTCTCGAGGGTGCAGCGCACGTCGAGCACGTAGGGGTCGCCGCCCTCGGCCTCGCTCAGGGTCGCGGTGTAGCCGAGCAGGGGGTAGTTCCACACCTGGAAGTTCAGGTTGTTGTGGGGGTCCTTCATGTCCATGTCGGCCATCATCCCCTTCTGCTCGACGCGCAGCCACCGGTGCAGCTGGCGGTGGAAGCCGGCGGTGTACTTGACGTGGGGAATGTCGTCGCCGCCCCACTGCTGCCACCAGAAGCTCGAGTCCTCGGTGTCGCCCATGCCGTATTCGACCAGCATGCCCTTCTGGTCGCGGACGCTGAGGGTCACGCCGTCCTGCTCGAACTCGCCGGCCGGCTTGCGGAACACGATCGAGGCCATGGCCCAGGCGTTGCAGTGGCCCCACCAGCCGACCGAGTAGCTGTCGTCCAGGTCGCCGTCAGCGATCCCGTCCTCGCGCTCCTTGACGTCGGCGGGGTCGAGCTCGACCACCAGCTCGTCGGACTTGCGCCCCTTCATGAGCTTCAGCTTGCCGTCCTCCTCGACGACCTTGTTGCCGAAGTGGACCGCGTCGTCCTTGGTCACGATCTTGATGTTGTTCCGATCGAAGAAGTTGTCGAAGTCGCCGTCGACGTCGCTGCTGTCGTTGAAGTCGAGCGCGCCGGGCTGGCCCATCTCGGCCAGCACGATCACGCCGTCGCCGTCGGCGTCCTTGGCGAGGAACTTGTCGAGGTTGGGCGTGGCGACGCCGTCGACGACCTGCGCGAAGTCGGCCTCGAGCGCCTTCTTCCACTCGTCCATGTCGACCTTGTCGTCGGAGTTCTCGTCGTAGCGGCTGACGAAGGTCGCGCTGATCTCGCCGGCGTCGACGCCGCCGCTCTGGTCGCCGTCGTAGCGGGCGAAGAGGACCTGGATCGCGCCGGCGTGGTAGACCGCCTTGGCCTCGTCCTTGGTGATCTTGCCGTCGGCGTCGGCGTCGTAGCGGCTCACGACCGAGGCCACGTCGCCGCGGGTGATGAAGCCGTCGCCGTCGAGGTCGGCGTTCCAGTGGTCCTCGGCGTGGGCCTCCTTGGGCGACTGGACCTTGGTGTAGTGGCCGTGCTCGAAGCCGAAGCCGGTGCGGTAGTCACCGCCCTTCTCCCACCACACCGCGCTCTCCTTGCCGCTCAGGCCGAGCAGCTGGTCGAACTTGGCCAGCGGACCGTCGGAGCAGAACATGGTCCTGTCGTTCTCGGCGCCGCCCCAGTTCTCCTCGTAGATCGGGTAGTAGGTGTGGCTCGACCAGGGGCGGATCCGGGCGTCGATCTTGCCCAGCTGCTTGAAGCGCGCCTTGACGACCGAGCCGTCGCTCGCGCTGGTGATCTGGGCGGTGTAGACGCCGAGGACCGGGTTCTCGTGGGGGACGTCCCACTCGATCCGACCGCCGCTGCTGACCGCCGCCACGTTGCCGGCGGGGTCGCGCAGCTCGAAGGCGCCCGAGCTGATCGAGAGCTCGAGGGTGCCGTCGGTCGGCACGACGACGGGGTAGCCGCGGCCGGCGACCACGCCCTGCTCGCCGCCGAGCTTGATCCGGGGCCCGCTGAAGCTGATCCCCTTGGTCGCGATCTTGCGCCACCACTCCTCGGGCGCCTTGCGGGTCGTGTTCTTGACCTCCTCGCGGTAGGTGCCGTCGTCGTCGTAGCGATAGACCGCCTCGAACACGTTCACGTCGTCGTCGGTGTAGGTCGTCCCGTCGGCGGCGGTGGCGTTGCCCTCCTGGCCCTCGATCCGGGCGGTCAGGCCGAGCGAGTCGCCGTCGAGGTCGAGCGAGGTCCCGTCGGTCGCGATCCGGTAGACGACCTTCAGCTCGCCGCCCTCGTAGGTCACGTCGCCCGAGGTCCAGGTGAAGGCCGGGTCGTTGCGCCGCGCGGCGGCCGTGTAGCGCGCCTCGCGCCGGATCGAGAGCTTGCCCTCGCTGTCCTTGGTGACCGTGATCGTGGCCGCGGTCTTGCGCAGGTTGTTGTAGCGGCCCTCGGTGTTGGCCGTGCCGAGGAAGGCGGCCTCGTCGGCCGGACGAGCGTAGCTGGGCTCGCCGAGGTTGAGCGCCAAGGCGGCCAGGGCCGCGATCGCGAGCGCTGCGCTGCCGTAGCGAGCCTTGGCCCCGCGCGTCTGAGTGGTGAACAAGCTCATGGGCGTCTCCACAGGACCTCCTCCCGTCTCAACCAGAGATGGGAAATGGTCTCGAGTTCGTGTCTAGCGACCCTCCCCCGACTGAGGTTGGAGCGCTCGTTTCATTGGGTAGGCGTCTACCGCAACACGGGGACCGATTTGGCCCCAGGTCGCGGGACATCACAAGTGCCTCTTGGCCAGGAACTAAGCGCGAGAAAGCGTCCACGGATCCAAGACCGTCCGGCCTGGGCGCGCTTGGGGCCCTCGCGCGTCTCGGAAGGGTTCACCTGAGCCGTTAGACTGCGCGCCTTCCTGAGGAGGAGACATGACCGAGGCCCTCGAAGCGACCCGCCGCCTGCTGAGCTACATCGACGCCTCGCCGACCCCCTTCCACGCGGTGGCCGAGTCGCAGCGCCTGCTCGAGGCGGCTGGCTACAGCGAGCTGAGCGAGGCCGAGGCCTGGGAGCTGATCCCCGGCGACAAGCGCTACGTGATCCGCAACCAGAGCACGCTGATCGCCTTCGAGGTCGGCCAGCTCCCGCCGGTGCGGGGTGGCTTCCGCCTGATCGGGGCCCACACCGACAGCCCCAACCTGCGCCTCAAGCCCAAGCCCGAGTTCGTGAAGGAGAACTACCGCCAGCTCGGCGTCGAGCCCTACGGCGGGGTCCTGCTCGCGACCTGGCTCGACCGCGACCTCTCGCTCGCGGGCCGGGTCCTCGTCGAGGGCGAGGCCTCCCCGCGCCTGCTCAAGGTCGAGCGCACGCTCTGCCGGGTGCCCAACGTCGCGATCCACCTCAACCGTGAGGTCAACAGCAAGGGCCTGCTGGTCAACAAGCAGAAGCACCTGCCCCCGGTGATCGGCCTCGGCGGCAAGGACGACGCCGAGGGCTGGCTGCACGCGCTCCTGGCCCAGGAGCTCGGGATCGATGCCGGCCAGATCGAGGGCTGGGACCTACAGCTCTACGACGTGGTCCCCTCGGTCGTGTCGGGCTTCGACGAGGAGCTGATCCACGCCCCGCGGCTGGACAACCTGGCCAGCTGCCACGCCGCGCTCGAGGCGCTCTGCTCGGTCGCGAACACCCCCGCCGAGCACGGCCGGGTGGTCGCCCTCTACGACCACGAGGAGGTCGGCTCGCGCAGCGCCGAGGGCGCCGACTCGCCCTTCCTGGCCTCGGTCCTGGAGCGGATCGTGCTCAGCCGCGGAGGCGGCGCCGAGGACCTCCACCGCGCCAAGGCCAAGAGCGCCTTCCTCTCGGCCGACATGGCCCACGCGGTGCACCCCAACTACAGCGACCTGAGCGAGCCCCACCACATGCCCCGCCTCAACGAGGGCCCGGTGCTCAAGACCAACAACAACATGCGCTACGCGACCAACGCGGTCAGCTCGCGCCTGTTCACCCGCGCCTGCCAGGCCGCCGAGGTCCCGCTGCAGCACTTCGTCAACCGCAGCGACCTGGCCTGCGGGAGCACGATCGGCCCGATCACGGCCGCCCGCCTGGGGATCCCGACGGCCGACGTGGGCAACCCGATGCTCTCGATGCACTCGGTCCGCGAGATGGCCGGCAGCCAGGACCACGACGCCATGACCCGAGCCATGAGC
Source organism: uncultured bacterium (assembly GCA_937911525.1). Taxonomy (GTDB): domain Bacteria; phylum Planctomycetota; class J058; order J058; family J058; genus NORP233. Next base: position 9,528 of record CALDQK010000384.1, on the reverse strand, counting down.
CAGTTCTTGACGTTGGTGTAGCCAGCGTTCCCTGGCGGGCTCGCTCCGGGTAGTCTCCGCGCCTTCCATGGCCTGGAGGCCCCCGTGAAGCACGTCGTGTTCGTGACCCCCTTCTTCGGCAGCAACGTCTTGCGTTGCCTGAAGGCCCTCGTCGAGCTGCCCAACGTCCGGGTCGGCCTGATCACCCACGAGCCGGACAAGTACATCCCGCCCTTCCTCAAGGAGACGCTCGCGGGCCACTTCCAGATCCGCAACTGCGGCGACGCCGACCAGCTGATCCTCGCCACCCGCGCCTTCGCCAAGGAGTGGGGCCACGTCGACCGCCTGATCGGCTACCTCGAGCAGCTCCAGCTCCCCCTGGCTCAGGCCCGCGAGGCCCTCGGCCTCCCCGGCATGCACGCCGAGAGCGCGCGCTGCTTCCGCGACAAGAACCGCATGAAGCAGGTCCTGGGCGAGGCCGGCCTGCCCGTCGCCGCCCAGGCCCTCCTGCGCGGAGCCGAGGACGCTCACCGCTTCGTCGAGCGGGTCGGCTTCCCCGTGGTGCTGAAGCCCGTCGCCGGCGTGGGGACCAAGGACACCCTCCGCGCCAGCAACGACGGCGAGCTGGGCCGCGCGCTCAACCGCCTCCTGCCGAGCCGCGACAACCCCGTCCAGGCCGAGCGCTTCGTGACCGGCGCCGAGCACACCCTCGAGGCCGTGAGCATCAAGGGCGAGGTCGTGTGGCACAGCTCGACCTACTACCTGCCCGGCCCGCTCCAGGTCGTCGAGAACCCCTGGATGCAGTACTGCGTGCTCCTCCCGCGCGACCGCTTCCTGCCCCACGTCGAGAGCTTCCGCCCGCTCAACGCCAAGGCCCTCAGCGCCCTGGGCATGGAGACCGGCCTCAGCCACATGGAGTGGTTCCTGCCCCAGGACGGCGCCCCGGTGATCTCGGAGGTCGCCGCGCGCCCGCCCGGCGTGAACATCATGGGCATGATGGGCCTCGCCCACGAGGTCGACATGTGGAGCAAGTGGGCCCACCTCATGGTCCACGAGGAGTTCGAGGTCCCCGAGCGCCAGTGGGCCTGCGGCACCGCCTTCCTGCGCGGCCACGGCCCCGGTCGGGCCGTCTCGTCCGTCGCGGGCCTCGAGGTCGTCAAGGAGCTCGGCGACGCCGTGGTCGAGTCGCGCTTGCCCCAGGTCGGCCAGCCCCGCTCGAGCCACTATGAGGGCGAGGGCTTCGTGACCCTCCGCATGAAGGAGACCGCGCAGGTCGTCGAGGGGCTCAAGAAGGTGATCACCAAGGTCCAGCTCAGCTATCGCTAGACCTTGGCGGACTCCGTGCCCGTCCGACCATCTCGCTCGGGCCACACGCTCGTGAGGCGAGGGCGTCCAGACGTGGCGCATGAGGGAGGAAAGCAAGAATCGAGGAAGGACAGGAAGGCTGCGGCTGGCGGGCAGGCGAGAGCAATACTCGAGAAGCGCTGGCCACGATTCGCTCCTCGCTGCCGAGATCGCAGATCTTGCCCATCTCCTCTCCTTCCTCATTTCTTGCTTTCCTTCGTAAAGCGCCACGTCCAGCCGCCTCCGACCCTCCTCACGCCGCTCGGAGGCCAGGTGAGGTGAATGGTCAGCCGTGCCCGTGCCCGTGCCCGGAGTGCGAAGGCACGGGAAAGCGCGGTGAGTGCTCAGCGGAGCTGCTGCTTTCGCGTTTCGGAGATATCCGCCAAGGACGCCCAGAACGCCAAGGAACGCCGAATCTTGGCGTCCTTGGCGTCCTTGGCGGTTCGATCCAATCAAGCAGGAAGGAGCTGTCGCTGTCAGCGACAGCTCCTTCCTGTTTTCCAGTTTTCTCCGTTCAACACTCGCGCTGGAGGGAGCTGTCGCGCTGCGCGACAGCTCCTTCGCGTTTCGGAGCTGTCGCTCCCGAGGTTTCGCGACAGCCTCTCGAAAGCGCTGCCGGCTCCCGCTCAGGAGCTAGGCCTCCACCCCGCGGCGGGCGTTGAAGGTCCGCGCGAGCTCTGGCACAACATGCACCCGGAGGAACCCATGACCCGACTCGCTCTCCTGTTCGCCTGCTTCGCCTTCTGCGGCTGCTACACCACCTACGTCCCCAACAAGGGCACCCCCCGGGACGAGATGGCCGCCAACATCGAGCGCTCGCAGGCGGCCAAGAACGACCGCCTCAAGGCGGAGGCCAAGAAGCCGGCTCCCGCCGCCGACAAGAAGTAGCTTAGCCAGCGCCTAGGCGCCCGGCAGCAGCCGCCCGAGCACGCGCCGGGCGGAGGCCGCCCGGGCGCCGAGGAAGCGGGGTCCGAGCTCCCCGAGCGCCGGCCGCGGCTTGCGCGGGAGCTCGAGGAAGAGCTCCTCGTAGGAGCTCGCGACCACGTCGAGGGCGTAGCGCTCGGCGATCCGCTCCTGCCCCGCCTTGCTGAGGCGCTCGCGCAGCTCGGGGTCGCTCAGCAGGCGCGTCAGCTGCGCGGCGAGGTCCTCGTGATCCTCGGGCTGAGCGAGCAAGCCCGCCTCGCCCTCGAGGACCTCGGCGTTGGCCGGAATGTTGCTCGCGACGACGGGGCAGCCGGCGACGAGCGCCTCGAGCAGCGCGTTGCTGATCCCCTCGCCGCGCGAGGGCAGGCAGCAGAGCGTCGCGCCACGCAGGAGGCCCCACACGTCGGCGCGCCGGCCGAGGAACACGACCCGCTCGGCGATCCCAAGCCGATTGGCCTGGGCCTCGAGCTCCTCCCGCGCGGGGCCCTCTCCCGCCAGGAGCAGCGCCGGCGCGTCCTCTGAGCTCTCGGGCTCGACCCGCGCGAAGGCGTCGAGCAGCACGTCGACCCCCTTCTGCTCGGTCAGCCGCCCCAGGAAGAGCACCGTGGGCGGCCCGCCCTCGCCGAGGGGGAACACGGGCTCGCCGGGGGGCGGCGGCGCGACGCCGTTGGGGATCTTGCAGCGCCGCGCCCCGAGGCCGATCTCGTCGGCCTCCTCGCGCAGCTCCTCGCTCAGGCACACGATCGTGGCCTCGCTCAGGTCCCGCAGCGCGCCGGCCCGCGCCCGCGCGCCCAGGGCCTCGAGGGCCGCCACGTCGCCGTAGGCCCCCGAGCAGGCCAGCTTGACGACCACGGGCGCCTCGAACACGCGGCTCAGGCGCCCCGCGAAGGAGCCCATCATGACGCCGATCGCGTAGAGCACGTCGAAGCGCTCGCCGGCCAGGACCGCGCTCGCCGCGGCCTCGAAGCCGACCAGGGGCAGGCGATAGACCGTCACGCCCCGGCGGCGCTCGCGCCAGGCGCCCTTGGGGCGGCCGAGCGCCCCGCGACCGTTGCTCGTCAGGAGGATCACGTGGATCCCCCGCTTGGCCAGGCGCTCGGCGATGAGCCGGGTCTGGCGCTCGCTGCCGCCGAGGATGTCCACGTCCTGCGCCAGGATCGCGACCCCGCGCAGGGGCGCGCGGGTCGGGTCGGGAGCTGGCACCTAGACCGCCTTCACCGAGGCAGAGCGTTCAACGCAGCGGCGCAGAGCCGCAAGGGCGCGCAGATCGTCGCTCGTGCTCCCTTCGCTGCAGGACGAGCGAGACCGAAACGACGACGAGAGGGGGGCGAGCGGGCGTGATCCCCTGGCTCGTCCTTGCGACTCCGCGGACACCTCTGCCTCCTTGCGTCTCTGCGCCTTTGCGCCTTTGCGTTGAATCGCCTGCACAGCACGCTCCCTCGGAACCGCTGGGCGAGGGGTTCCTCAGCCGTGCGTCCGAATGTCGGTGTTGCTCGCCATGGCGCGCAGGATCGCGAGCATCCGGCTGCGGACCTTGCCGCGGTCCAGCCGCGCCAGGCGCTCGGGCAAGAAGCGGCGGTCGCTGCACTCCAGGATCGCGACCAGGATCTGCAGCTCGATCTCGGTCTTGGCCAGGTTGGGGATATAGGCCTGCGCCTCGCCCAGCAGGTCCTCGCGCCCGATCTCGTCGCGGCCCTCGAGGAAGGCCCGCCGCTTGGAGCGGATCAGGATCGACTCGATCTCAGCGCCCGAGAGGCCGGCCTCGCTCATGTAGGCCAGCACCTGGCGCGGGTCGTCGGGCGTGAGGTGCTCCGCCTCGGGGGGCAGGTGGCCGTGGGCGTGCTCGTGCTCGTGGGAGTGCTCCTCCCCCTCGCCCGGGCACTCGCCGCCCTCCTCTTCTCCCTCGCAGTCCTCGCCCTGGGCGCCGACCAGGGCCAGATCCACGTCGAGCGCGTCGTCGCTGACCACCAGCCCGCACTTCTTGATCAGGACCTCGCGCATCTTGCGCCGCTCGTCCGCGCTGTCCGGATAGAAGAGCGGAATGTGGATCTCGGCGCGGCCCTGCCGCTTGATATCGACCGGGAGCAGGTCCGGGCGGCTGGTGAGCAGGAACCACAGGATGTGTCCGCGGTTGCGCGTGTCGCCCATCTCGGTGGCGAGCATCGAGAACACGCGGTTGCTCACCTCGTGACCCGAGCTGCGGTCGCCCACGGCCGCGTCGGCCTCGTCGATCACGACGCCCACCGGGCCCGCGGCCTTGAGCACGCTGAGGATCTTCTGCCAGTTGGCCTCGGTCGCGCCGTACCACTGGGAGCGGAAGTTCTTCAGCCGCACGCAGGGGATCCCGATCTCGTGGGTGAAGCACTGGGCCATGAAGCTCTTGCCCGTGCCGACCGGCCCGCAGATCAGGTAGCCCATGGGGAGCGCGTCGGTGCGCCCCTCGCGGATCAGGCGCGCGTCGTTGCGCAGCCAGCGCTTCTGGGGCTCGTGCCCGCACACCGTGTCCAGCCCGTGAGGCGAGCTGAGGAACTCGAGCATGCCGAAGCATTCCTTCTCGATCAGCTCCCGCTTCATGCGGCTGACGTAGGCCGAGGTGATCTCGAACTCGTTGGCGCGCGCCTGGCTCGTGACGTGGTTGAGGTTCACCCGCGAGAGGCCGCCGGTCAGCTTGGCGAACTGCTCGGTGTCGATCTGGCACAGCTCGTCGAGCTTGGGGTACTCGGCGAAGCGGTCCTCGAGGTAGTTCAGCCGCTCGCGCTGGGTCGGGAGCTTGATCTCGACCCGCCCGATGTAGGGGCTCTCGACCAGGGTCTTGTTCAGCTGGGCCAGGTTCTCGGCCACCAGCACGATCGTGAGGTTGGCGTTGAGGAAGAGCGGGTCCTTGGCCCAGCGCAGGAGCGTGACCAGCGTCGACTGCTGGGCCAGGCTCATGTGGCTGGGGTCGGTCGCGGGCAGGATCAGGTCGGCGTAGTCGACCACCAGCGCGACGCTCTTGGGCTTGCCCCCGCCGCGCGGGTCGACCTTGGCGCGCATGTACTTGTCGATCAGGTAGAGCGCGCGGCTCGTCTCGCGCGGGACGCCGGTCCGCGCGTAGTTGGTGCCCTGGGCCGAGTCGAGCCCCTGGAGCACCTTCTGGAAGTCGCGGTGGGTGTCCTCGTCGCGGAAGGACACGCCGGTGCTCGGGTCCCAGAAGATCACCGCGTCGCGATCGGGGAAGAGCTTCTTGCCCAGATACTTGCGCAGCGAGAGGTAGGAGCGTCCGCCCTTGCCGTCGCTGGCCTCGACCTTGTCGTTGATGTTTCCGTAGACGATGAACTCGATCAGCGTGCCGCCGAAATACTGCTCGGCCAGCTCCGCGGCCCAGGTCGGCAACTTCGCCATGGGTGCGCCCTCTCTGTGGTGCGCGCTCAGCAGACATCACCGACGCCGCCCCCGCAAGCTCGCCCTGGGGCGCACACGAACTCCACCTAGCGGCTAGGATTCGCGCTCCTTCGCCGCCGGGGCGGAGATCGGGAGGAGCGAGTTCCTTTGATCGAGGTCAGCGGCCTCTTCAAGCGCTACGGACCCGTCGAGGCCGTACGCGGGATCGACCTCAGCGTCCACGCTGGTGAGTGCTTCGGGCTGATCGGGCCCAACGGCGCCGGCAAGACGACGACGCTCAAGAGCATGGCGACGCTCGTCAAGCCGGACCGCGGTCGTGTGACCGTCGACTCGCTGGACGCCGCCCTCGAGAGCCGGAAGGTGCGCAAGGTGGTCGGCTACATGCCGGACATCTTCCAGAGCTACGGCGACCTGAAGGTGATCCACTACCTCGACTACTACGCGGCCCTGGTCGGGCTCGAGCGCGCGGCGCGCGTGCGCCAGGTCGAGGAGGTGCTCGAGCTCGTCGACCTGCAGCCCAAGCGCGACGCCTTGGTGGGCGGGCTCTCGCGCGGCGTCAAGCAGCGGCTCTGCCTGGCCAAGACGCTCCTGCACGACCCCAAGGTGCTCCTGCTCGACGAGCCGGCCTCGGGCCTCGACCCGCGCGCCCGGATCGAGATCCGGCTCCTGCTCAAGGTGCTGCGCGCCGAGATGGGCAAGACGATCGTGATCTCGAGCCACATCCTGGAGGACCTCGAGGAGATCTGCGACCGGGTCGCCGTGATCGAGGCCGGCCAGTGCGTCGCGATCGGCCGCGTGGCCGACCTCAAGGACCAGGCCCGCCGCCAGGTGCGCTACGTGCTCGAGCCCTACGCGCCGCCGGCCGAGGTGGCGACGCAGCTCGGCGCCGAGGTCGCGCTGGTGGAGAGCGTCGAGGTCGACGGGCGCTTCGTCCACATAACGCCCAGCGCGGGGACCGACGACGAGCAAGCCTTGCTGCGGCGGATCCTGGACCTGGGGATTCGCATGCGCTCCTTCAGCGAGGAGGCGCCTGACCTGCATGAAGTGTTCCTGGAGCTGACCAGTGGCCAAGTCTCCTGAGGACGTGAGCTCGGAGTCCGAGACCGACTCCGAGGGCCCGACGGCCGAGTCCGGCGCCGAGGGCCCGACGGCCGAGTCCGGCGCCGAGGGCCCGACGACCGACTCCGAGAGCCCGACGACCGACTCCGAGAGCCCGACGACCGACTCCGACGCCGACTCCGTCGGAGGGGCCGAGACCGAGGAGAGCGCGTCGGAGACGTCTGAATTGGGCGCGGGCACGGGCACGGGCACGGGCACGAAGGAAGACGTCGACGCGCTCGTGCTGCGGGAGAACACGCCGCGGCCGGAGATCGAGGCCGAAGAGGAGCCCTATCGCGAGGGGTGGTTCTTCGACAACCCGAGCATTGGGCGCGCGATCCGCTACACCTTCGCGGAGAAGCGCCTGGCGCGGGCGGTGTTCGTCAACTCGCTCTTCCTGGTCGTGATCCTGGCGCTGGTCCAGGAGCTCTTCGGGCGGGCCCAGCTGGGCCTCTTCCACCAGAACATCAGCTACGGGCGCCTGGCCTTCCTGGGCCTGGTGCTGGTCGAGGCCGGCGTGGTCTCGGTCCTGGCGCCCCTCGGCTTCCTCAACGTGTTCGAGTCCGAGCGGCGCGAGGAGTGCTTCGACCAGGTCGTGGTCTCGGGCGCCTCGCCGCACCGGGTGATCTTCGGCCGCTTCGCGGCCACCCTCTGCTTCCTGGCGGTCGTGCTCTTCTCGAGCCTGCCCTTCTTCCTGACCACCGTCGTGCTCGACGGGGCGACCTTCGGGCAGGTCGCCACGGCCTACCTGATGCTCTTCGCCTACGGGACCGCGCTGGCGGCGCTCACCTCGGCCGTGGCCGTGGCCCTCGACGACACCGGGCTCCCGATCGTGATCGCGATCCTGGCGCTGGTCGTGGTCTTCGCGGCGGGCTTCAGCCGACGCAGCCCGCCCGAGTTCGCCGCCTGGTCGCCGGCGCGCCACGTGGTCGTCCAATACAACGACATAGCCCAGGGCCTGCGGCTCGGCGTCCGCAAGGCCCCGGCCCCCTTCGGCGTCGACCTGTCCCCCGAGCTGGTCGGGCTGAGCTACTACTTCGTGCTGACCCTGCTCGGCCTCGGCTACGCCTTCGTCGGACCCGACCTCGAGCTGACCTCCGGCCTGGACAGCTTCGACAGCGTGGCCACGTCCCGGCAGGCCGAAGCCAGACGGGCCAGACGGGGGCTCGCCCGCACCTTGTTACGCACGGTCCAGATCCGCTTCTTCTACGAGAACTTGAGCGACCGGGCCCAGGCCCTCTCGCCCCTGATCCGCGCGGCGGCCACCGTGGCGCTCTTCGCGGGGACCCACGTCGTGATCCTGAGCGCGGTGTGGCCGCACTCGGCGCCCAAGACCTTCGACGCGATCCGCCGCTCGACCGCCTACCCCTACCTCGGCTTCTGCGCCTTCTCGCTGGTCATGCTCGCCCTGTCCGGGGCCGGCGCGCGCAGCTCGCTCCTGGCGCGCAACCCGGTCAAGCTCGGGCCCCTGGCCCTGAGCCGCTTCATGACCCTGTTCGTGATCTTCGCCCTGGCGCTGGCCCTCCCGCCCCTGCTCTGGATCGGGGCCACGGCCGGAGCCGGCTACGAGCACGTGCTCTCGCCCAAGCTCTACTCGCTCTACGCGCTCGTCTCGGGCTACGCGCTCTTCGTGTTCGTGGTCTCGCTCCTGCTCGCCCTCGTCACGACCAACCCCTACTCGGCCACGGGGTGGACGCTGATCCTGCTCTTCGGGACCAACCTGATCCCGCTGGTCTGGATCCCGCTCTTCACGGGCAACGTGCTCGACCGCGGCAGCGCCTTCCTGTTCGACCTCTCCCCCTTCGTCGCCTTCTACGCCCTGGCGAGACCCGGCGACCCCTTCCCCTTCTCGCGCTTCGAGAACGACGAGCCCAAGCAGTTCGACCACTTCCCCGGCTGGGAGGCCTTCACCGCCTTCCACGTGGTCCTGGGCCTGATCGCCCTGGTGGTCGTGGTCGTGCTCGCGCGCCGCGAGCTCGCGGCGCTGCGCGCCCGGACGCAGGAGGCAGCCCAGTGAGCGCCACGACCCGCAACCTGCTGCCCCTCCTGCTGGCCCTCCTCCTCGCCGCCCCCCTCCGCGCCGACGACGAGGACCTCGAGCGCGAGATCGCCGCCCAGGCGGCGGACCTGCCCGTCAGCGTCACGCCCCGGCTCGGGCTCGCGGACAAGACCCCCCGCCGCGGCTTCGTCTCGGTCCAGGTCGACCTGACCAGCCGCGACGAGGCCCGCGAGGTGCGCGTCGTGCTGCGCCCGGTCGAGGGGGAGGCGCCCCTGCTCGAGCTGGGGCCGGTCACCCTCGAGGCCGGGGCCCCGCGCCGCGTGCGCGGCCTGGCGCCCGCCCGCCTGATCAGCGACGCCGGCGCGCTCCTGGTCGAGGCCATGAGCGGCGAGACGCGCGTCGGCGTGGCCCTGGCCTACCCCGACCCCAGCTACGACCGGGTCCTGCTCCTCCTCGATCGCCACAGCGCGCCGCCGGTCGACCTCAGCAAGATCCAGACCCGCCAGACGGCGGGCCGCGGAGTGCGCGAGGACAGCTGGCTGACCGCCTCGATCGCGCGCGCCGACGAGCTGCCCGAGAACCCGCTGGCCTACACCGGGGTCAACGCGGTCCTGCTGGGCGACCTGAGCGACGTGCGCTGGAGCAGCGCCCAGGCAGCCGCGCTGGCCGGCTGGGTCGCGCGCGGCGGCCACCTGATCGTGTCCCTCGGCGCCCGCGCCAGCGGGCTGCGCAAGAGCGAGCTGGGCCGAGCGCTCGGGACGGGCCTCGACCCGCTCCCCGTCGACCCCGCCCCGATCCCCGGC
>CALDQK010000383.1 GCA_937911525.1 uncultured bacterium | reverse complement strand
ATTGGGTGCAGGTCAAGGCGCTCGGCGTCGACACCGCCCTGACCCAGGCCCGCGCCCTCGTCCACCACCCCGGCCTGCTCTGGGCCGAGGAGCCGCTCTGGCCCGTGTGCTGCCACGACTACTCGGTGTTCTACGGCCACGACCTGAGCGCGATCGCTCCCGCCGCGATCGACGTCGAGGCCTGGTTCCGCGAGTCGCTCGTGCCCGGCGTGCCCCGCCCCGAGGGCGGCTGGCGCGACCTGGACGCCGAGACCTACGCCTTCCGCTGCGGCTACTGCGGCAGCTGGCATACGGCCTACTCGGGGTAAGGAATCTAGTACCGCGCGTCTGACGACTCCACGCAAACTCGGGCCTGGCAGAGCACGAGGATGTGCGGAGGCGGCTTGGCGTGGCGTGTTACGAAGGAAAGCAAGAAGTGAGGAAGGGCAGGAATTCGGCAAGGTCTGCGATCTCGGCAGCGCGTGGCGAAGCCTCACTTCACACCCTGCGCTGCCCCAGCGACTGCCTCCGCCTGTCGGGCCGCCGCAGCCTTCCTGTCCTTCCTCTCTTCTTGCTTTCCTCCCTCTATCGCCACGTCCGGACGCTTCCGCCTCGCGGATGGGGTTGTGCCGTGCCCGTGCCCGAAGCGCTGAACCAAGGAGCCATCGCAGTCCGCGACAGCTCTCTCCTCTCTCAGCGCGCGGCTGGCCGGTCGATCCCGTCGCGCTCCATGCGGTACTGCAGCGCGCGGCGGGTGATTCCGAGCGCGCGCGCGGCCTTGGTCACGTTGCCGCGGTTGCGCTGCAGGGTGCGCTCGATCACCTGCCGGGTCAGGTCCTCGAGCTGGAGTCCGTCCTCGAGGGCCTTGGTCACCGCGTCGCGGACCACGTCCTCGGCCGCGGCGCGGGGGGTCTCCCGCACGGCCTCGGGCAGGTGCTCGGCGAGGATCTCCTCTCCGTTGCCGAGGACCACGGCGCGCTCGATCACGTTCTCGAGCTCGCGCACGTTGCCCGGCCAGGGGTAGCGGCGGAGCAGGTCGAGGGCCTGCGGGTTGATCGAGCGGAAGGCCTTGCGGTTCTTCTCGGTGAAGCGGGCGCAGAAGTGGTTGGCGAGGAGCTCGACGTCGCCTGAGCGCTCGCGCAGGGGCGGGGCCTGGATCGTGATCACGTTGATCCGGTAGTAGAGGTCCTCGCGGAACTCGCCGCTGCGGATCAAGCCCTCGAGGTCGCGGTTGGTCGCGGCCAGCAGGCGCACGTCGATCGGCAGCACCTCGCCCTGGCCGCCGAGGCGCTCGAGCTCGCGCTCCTGGAGCACACGCAGCAGCTTGACCTGGAGCGCGGGGCTCATTTCGGCGATCTCGTCGAGGAAGATCGTGCCCCCGTTGGCCAGCTCGAAGCGGCCCTGGCGAGCCGTGTGGGCGTCGGTGAAGGCGCCCTTCTCGTGCCCGAAGAGCTCGGACTCGAGCAGGTTCTCGGGGATCGCCCCGCAGTTGACCTTGACCATGGGGCCCGCGGCGCGGGGGCTCGAGGCGTGGATCAGCTCGGCGATCAGCTCCTTGCCGGTGCCCGACTCGCCGCGGATCAGGATCGTGGCCTCGCTGCCGGCCGCGGCCTGGGCCAGCTCGATCACCGAGGTGAAGGCGCGGCTGTTGCCGATCAGGCGCTGGCGGACCTGCTGGACGGCGACCGCGCGGACCAGGGCCCGGTTCTCCTCGCGCAGGCGGGAGTACTCGACCGCGTTCTTGACGATCACCGAGAGCTCGGTCGGGTCGACGGGCTTGGTGAGGAAGTCGTAGACGCCGGCCTGGAGGGCCTCGCGCGCGGTCTCGACCGTGCCGTGCGCGGTCAGGATCACGAAGGAGGGGGCCGCGGGGCCGAGCGACTCCCGGCAGCGGCGGAAGAGCTCCAGCCCGTCGTTGCGGCCCTCGAGCCGCAGGTCGGTGATGACCAGCTCGACGCCACCCGCTGAGAGCTCGCTCAGGGCTGCTTCGACGTCGCGTGCGCTCAAGACCTCGTGACCGTCTGCCTCGAGCACGCGCTGGAGGAAGAGCGCCTGGGTCCGCACGTCCTCGACCACCAGGACCCGTGCCATGGACCCAGCTTCAGCGCATTGCGGCCAGGCATCAAGCGAGAGCGGCGCGCCCTATACTCAGCCCCGTGGCAGCGAAGCTCTTGATCGTGGAGGACGAGGCGCACCAGGCCCGCGGCCTGCAGCTGCACCTCGAGCTGGACGGGCACCAGGTGGACGTGGCCGCCTCGGGCGCCGAGGCCCTGACCAAGGACCTCTCCAGCTACGCGCTCGTGCTCTGCGACCTGCGCCTGCCCGACATGGGCGGCCTCGACGTCTACACCCAGGCCAGCGCTGCCATGGGCGAGCGCTGCCCGACCTTCGTGATCCTGACCGCCTACGGCACGGTCGAGGTGGCGCGCGAAGCGCTCAAGACGGGCGTCTACGACTTCCTGACCAAGCCCGTCGACCCGACCGAGCTCTCGGTCCTGGTCGAGCAGGTGGTCGAGAAGCGCCGCCTGGAGCGCGAGAACCGGGAGCTGGCGCGCAGCATGGACGCCGAGGGCGTCCAGGAGCGCCTTGTCGGTCGGAGCGAGTCCTTCCGCCGCATGCTCGACCTGGCAACGACGGCTGCGCAGAGCGAGGCCACGATCCTGATCCGCGGCGAGTCGGGCACCGGCAAGGAGCTCGTCGCCGAGCTGATGCACCGGGCCAGCCCGCGCAACACGGGCCCCTTCATCAAGGTCAACTGCGCGGCGATCCCGGCCGCGCTGCTCGAGGCCGAGCTCTTCGGCCACGAGCGGGGCGCCTTCACCGACGCGCACCGCGCCCGCCAGGGCCGCTTCGAGCTGGCCAACGGCGGCACGATCTTCCTGGACGAGATCGGCGACATGAGCCCCTCGCTGCAGGTCAAGCTGCTGCGCGTGCTCCAGGAGCGCGAGCTCGAGCGGCTGGGCGGCCAGGGCAAGGTGATCCCGCTCGACTTCCGCCTCGTGGCGGCGACCAACCGCGACCTCGAGCAGCTCGTCGCCGAGCGCCGCTTCCGCGAGGACCTCTACTACCGGATCAACGTGATCACGATCCGGGTCCCTCCGCTGCGCGAGCGGCGCGAGGACGTCGAGCACCTGGCCAACGCCTTCTGCGCGCGCTTCAGCCACAAGAACGGCAAGCACTTCCGCGGGATCTCGGGGGACGCCCTCGAGCTCCTGCTGAGCCACGACTGGCCGGGCAACGTGCGCGAGCTGGAGAACGTGATCGAGCGCGCGGTCGTGCTCGGCCAGGGCGAGCGGATCGAGCCGGAGCACTTCAGCAGTCTGGACGCAGCCCCCGCCGTGGCGGACGCCGACCTGCTCGACCGGCTGGTGACTACCGCCGTCCCGCTCTCGGAGCTCGAGCAGCAGATGATCCGCCAGGCCCTCGAGCGCTGCGGCGGCAACGTCAGCCGCGCCGCGCGCACCCTGGGGCTGACCCGGCGGACCATGCAGTACCGCATGAGCAAATACGAGATCCCGACCCCGCGCGCGTAGCCGGATCTGCGTGAAGCAAGGGAGTTTGTCCTAGCGGTCTGTCACGGGTCCGCAGGGGCACGCCCACAGGTCTGGCAACCAGGTTCTTTCCCGCGACGAGGCGACCGGCGAGCAAGGCTACAAGCGCGTCGTCCGCCTGTTCCGTGGGCACACCGATCAGGTCGTCTACCTGCGGATCGCTAAGGCCGCCTCGACCCAGCGAGGCAGGTCCGAGCGGCACCGGGTCGGGCAGGAGAAGGGAGGTTCCTCGTCTGACGGCGAGGAGGGCTCAGACCCAGACTCAAGCCAGCAGATCCGCTGCACCACCGAGCACCCCTTCTGGGTCCAGGGCCGGGGATGGACTGCGGCCAAGGACCTCCGCCCCGGCGATCAGCTCCTCGGTTCCCAGGGCGAGCAGCTCGTCGTCAGGGCGCACGAAGTGCGCCAGGAGGTGGCCGCCCACTACAACTTCGAGGTCGAGGACTGGCACACCTATTTCGTCAGCGAGACGGAGCAGGACCCGGCGGTTTGGGTTCATAACGTCTGTTGGCGCGAGGTTTCGCAGAACGCCGCACTACGCGCTCGCTACAGGACGGCAGCCTCCGGGATGCGGCGTCCTCAACGAGTGTCGGGCCAACTCACCTACGTCCACCGGTCGAAGCCAGGCCGCCCACTCGACGCTCTGGAGTTCCGGATGCAGGTGCAAGGCCAAGTCGATGGCTTCAACCGCATCATTCGGGCCGAGGGAATGAGTGGGCTGAAGGGGCGCATTCGCGCTTACAACAAGGCAGTGGAGGCAGAGGGGCGATCTCTTGGCAGCCTGCTGGATCGCGTAGTCGGGCGAGACGTGAAGGGCCGGGGCAACGCCTGGCTCCACGAGCCAGACATGGCGGTCGGTGGCGCTCCAGGCGCGATCACTGGTGCAGGAGCTAGACGGGTGAACTCAGTCATCGGCG
>CALDQK010000382.1 GCA_937911525.1 uncultured bacterium | reverse complement strand
GCGAAAGCACCAGGGGCTGGTGCTGCGGGAGGTGTGACCTTCCACGCCTCGAGAAGGGTGGCGCACCAGCCCCTTACGCTTTCGCTCAGAAGTGTGTGCCGGCCTGGGCCACCGCACCTCTCCCCACCTCGTCCCTTGATCCTGCCTCGCTAAGCTGGGGACGTGAAGCGCCCCGCCCTCCTCTTCGCTCTCTGTCTCACGGCAGCGCTGGGCTGCGAGAAGCAGCAGCCCCAGATCCCCGCCAAGATCTACGACCCCATGCCGCCGGGGGCCGACCAGGGCGGCGTGGTGTTCTACACCCCTGAGGTCGCGCCCCTCGAGAGCGCCGACGCCGTGGAGCCCACCCCGACCCCCGCGGCCCCAGCGACCCCGCAGGGCGCGCGCGGTCTGACCGAGATCCTGCTCGAGCTGGAGGAGATCGAGGGCCTCTCGGCGAACCTCGACGACCCCGAGGCCGACCACGCGGCGCGGATCGAGCGCCCGCGCGCGCTGCTCGACGAGGCGGAGGACCTCGGCCTGGCCTCGCTGGACGAGGTCGCCGCCGCCCTGATCGCCCAGCAGGACCCCGAGCAGGCCGGCGCGATCCGGCGCGAGTGGCTGTGCGAGCTCCTGGCCCGCCACGCCCCGGCGGCGCCCGAGCGCTGCCTGGCGATCCTGGCGGACCTCCCCGCCGAAGACGCCCGCGCCCTGACCGGGAGCCTCCCGACCCCAGAGGCGCGCCGGACCCTGAGGGCCTGGTTCCTGCAGCGAGCGCGCTTCGCGCAGGACACCGGCGGCGGAGATCCCGCGCTGCGGGCCCTGCTGCTCGAGCGGCTCGTCGCCCTCGGTGAGCTGGAGACCGACGTGCGAGCTGCTGCCAGCAAGGACCCCTCGGAGCGCGTCCGCAAGCTGCTGCGCTGAGTTCCCGCGGGGTCGCGTCGCGCGGCGCCCGACCTAGCTGCCAGGGATCCCGCACCGCCCGGCGAAAACGCGTCCAGATACGACGTGGTGGTCACATAAACACATGTGGCCGCCCACTTTCGGGAATCGCCGCCAGGCGATGGCCGAAACGTCGACCTCTATGGCGAAGAGGTGGACGCGGTCCGCCCCTTGCAAAGAGTTCTCTCGACAGAGGGGCCCCGAGAGGACGCGCGAAAACGCGTCGATATCGGACGCCTCCAAGGGAGAGAACCATGCAGGCACGCAGCCTTACTTGCGTCCTTGCGCTCACGCTGCCGCTGGCCATGGGGGTCGGTTGCAGCAAGTCGAGCAGCAGGGGCTTTTCGTCCACGGCGTCGCCGGTCACCAGCGGCAACCCGAGCGGCACCACCAGCGGCACGACCGGAGGGAGCACCAGCGGCAGCGCGGCCGTCGTCCCGGCGGGCCCGCTCGCCAAGAAGGCCGGCGCGTTCCAGACCGTGATGGAGGCCTGGCACCTCGGCAAGGGCCAGGTCCAGGACATTCGCCTCGACGCCAACGGCAACCCTCAGCGCACGGGCGGCGCCCCCAGCCGCTGCCTGTGGACCGGCGTCTACGCCGCGACCCAGGCGATGCGCTACCGCCAGACCAACGACCCGGCGGCGCTCCAGCAAATGGAGAACGCGCTCCAGACCCTGCACGACCTGCACGAGATCACGGGCAAGCCCGGGGTCGTGACGCGCGGCTTCGACGACGCCGCGATCGAGAGCCGCGGCTTCCCGGCCAGCGGGCGCTTCGCCGGCATGAACTACAACCAGGGCGAGACCAGCCGCGACCAGTACGCCGGCTGGTTCTACGGGATCGCCGAGGGCTTCGACCTCGTGCAGGACCCCCAGCTCAAGGCCGACCTGATCGCCGACGTGCGCGCGGTCTGCGACAAGCTCATGGCCGACGACCTGTCCATGAAGACCCCCTGGGGCCCCAACAACACGCCCACGACCTTCTTCGACCTCAAGCCCGACGGCTTCTACCAGGACCAGATCAACGCGCAGAACTGGGCCAAGGTCGACGACTTCCCCTTCAACCTGATCACCAAGGCCGTCCCCTACAGCCAGCCCCTGGCGGACGCGATCAAGAGCGCGCCGGTCCCGCCGATCCGCGCCGGTGAGGGCCTGCGGGCGGTGTTCTTCTTCACCGTGGCCGAGCACGTGACGGGCGACGCGAAGTACGGCGACTACAAGCGCCAGCTCCTCGACCAGAAGGGCTACGCCAACGTCATTCGCGACTACGTCACGATCCTGGACGACATCTTCTACGGGCGGAACATGCCCGTGGTCGAGAAGACGATCAAGCAGCTCTTCCAGGCGATCGGCCACATCGTGCAGGCCTACCTGGTCGCCACCGGCCAGTCGGCGCTCGTGACCCAGCTCCTGGTCCCGGTCGCCACCGCCGGGTTGAGCGGCTGGATCGCGGACCTCTTGACCGACGCCCTGCTCTGGATCCAGCAGCCCAACAACAGCGCCCGCCTGCAGAAGCTGGTCTCCCAGGCGCGGATCGGCGTGCTGCTCTTGAACCTGGTCGGGCAGCAGAAGCTCGCGACCCAGGTCGACCAGATCCTGACCAACTACGGGCCCCTGCTGAGCAAGCAAGGGCTGATCGACTTCGCCCGCACCGTGCGCAGCCACCTGGGCGTGAACCTGACCCTGATGCCGCTCTCGGCCATGACCAAGCTCGAGCAGGACCCGACCTACGTCGCGCTCTACAAGGAGACCTTCGACAAGTTCTGGTTCTACGTTCAGGACGACCACAACCCGGTCGTGAACCTGATGCACCACGGCTACGGCAACCAGACCGGGATCAACGACGTCCCCCACGCCGTCGATCAGCTCGACCGCTTCCCCGTCGACATGTCGATGCGCGAGGTCGACAACAGCGCGCTCCCCGGCGTGGTCATGAGCCCCTTCCCCGACCGCCTCGGCAAGCACAACAAGATCGCGCTCCAGCCCGGCTACTTCCCGATCGACCAGAAGGCCCCCGACATCTTCCCCTGGCGCGGCCACCCGCGGCAGGTCAAGACGGGCTCCAACGACCCCAGCGCTCGCGTGGCGCCCCTGGGATACCTCTATCCCTACTGGCTGGCCCGCGACCTCGGCGTCCTCGGCCCCGGCGACTGAGCGAAGCCGCGGCGGCCCGCCTCCGATTTCCAGCACTTCGACTGTCTGGCTGCGCGCGCTCCTCGGGGCGCGCGCGGTCATGTACGGGACCTGGATCCTGACCGGAAACATCATGGTGCTTCGCGCGAAACGCGAAGGAGCTGCCGCACGAGCGACAGCTCCCTCCAGTGCGAGTGATGAACGGAGAAAACTCGAAAACTGGAAAGCAGCAGCTCCGCTGAGCACTCACCGCGCCTTCTAGTTTTGGAGTTTTCTCCGTTCCATCTCCGAAACGCGAAGGAGCTGTCGCACGAGCGACAGCTCCCTCCAATGCGAGCGCCTGGATCGAGAACTTGGCCTACAGCCCGAGCGCCTTGCGCTTGCGCCAGAAGGTCGCGCGGCTCATGCCGAGCAGCTCGGCCGCGGCGCTGATCTTGCCCCCCGACTCCGCGAGGGCCCAGCGAATCTGCTCTGCGTCGTCGCCGGGGGCGACCACCGCCGGGGTGGTCCGCGGCCCCGCCTCGCCCGTCGGGGGTCCCTCGCCGCGGAACTCGGGGGGCAGCTCCGCCAAGACCAGCTCGGGCCCGCGCCCCACCGCGGCCGCGTACTGGACCACGTTGCGCAGCTCGCGCACGTTGCCCGGCCAGGGGTGCGCGCGGAGCGCCTCCAGCGCGTCGGGGTGGATCCGCTCGACCCGCCGCGGCCCGACCGCGTTCTGGGCCTCGAGCATCCGCCACAGCAGGAGCTCGACGTCGCCCTCCCGCTCGCGCAGGGGCGGAATGAAGAGCGGGACGACCCGCAGGCGATACATGAGGTCCTGCCGGAAGCGGCCGGCGTTGACCTCGGCCCGCAGGGAGCGGTTGGTGGCCGACACGATCCGCACGTCGACCTCGTAGGAGGTCGTGCCGCCGACCGGGGTCACGCGCTGCTCCTCGAGCACGCGCAGGAGCTTGGCCTGCAGGTCGAGGGGCAGCTCGGCGACCTCGTCCAGGAAGAGCGTGCCTCCGTCGGCCTGACGGAAGAGGCCGACCCGGTCCTTGACCGCGCCGGTGAAGGCGCCCTTGACGTGCCCGAAGAGCTCGCTCTCGGCGAGGGCCGGCGAGAGGGCCGCGCAGTTGACGGCCACGAAGGGGCCCTCGCGGCGGAGGCTCTCGGCGTGGACCGCGCGGGCGACCAGCTCCTTGCCCGTGCCGCTCTCGCCGCGCACCAGCACGGGGGAGAGCGTCTCAGCGACGTTTCGCGCGGCCTGAAACACGGCGCGCATCGTGGGGTCTCGGGTCAGGATCCCGTGGAAGTCCGTGTCTCCCTCCACCGAGCGCAGCGGCGCGGCCTGGACCAGCTCCAGCCGCTCGACCCCGCCGAGGAACTTCCCCTCGGGCGAGTAGAAGGCGCGCGCGGTCTTGCGCACCGGCAGCCGCCGCCCGTCGGCGTGGAACACCTCCAGCTGGGCGCCCTCGATGTCCCCGCCCTCGAGGTCGCAGGCCTCGAGGCAGCGCACGCAGCGCTGGCTGTCGCGGCACCCCCGACCGAGCGCGTCGGCGGCAGGGATCCCGAGCAGCCGCTCGGCCCCCGGGCTCCAGAGCACCACCTGGCGCTCCGCGTCGACGGCGAACACGGCCGCGGCTGGGTCGAGCGCGAGCAGGCTCTCCACGAGGGCCGCGACCCCAACCTGGCCCGCCCACGCCGCCAGCACGTCTTCGGAATGTTTCACCACGGGCAACATCATGCAACACCGAAACGTTTCAACAAGAGACATTTCACGCTGATACCAGCACTTGAGCCAGCCCAGTCGCGGGCACAGGGAGTGCAGTAGCAAGGACGTGACCCTTCCCCTCCTGCTTGGTGCGATCGTCGGCCTGACCCTGGGCGTGCTCGGGGGCGGCGGGAGCATCCTCGCGATCCCCTTCCTGACCTACGGCCTGGGCCTCGAGCCCAAGCCCGCGGTCGCGACCTCGCTGGGCGTCGTCGGCGCCGCGGCGCTGCTGGCCTCGGTGATCCACGCCCGCGCCGGCCACCTGCAGTGGCGCGTCGCCCTGGTGTTCGGCGCGCTGGGCGCGGTCGGCGCCGCGATCGGCTCGCAGCTGGCGCGCTTCCTCCCCGGCGCGCTCCAGCTGGTGATCTTCTCGGGCGTGATGCTCTTCGTCGGCGTGCGCATGGTGCGCAGCGCCAGGAAGGGCGAGGAAGACGAGGAGGCGGGCGAGGACGCCCCTCCGCCCCAGGCCTTCAGCGCCAAGGTCGTCGTCGCCGCCCTGCTGACCGGCGTCCTGACCGGAGTCGTGGGCGTCGGCGGCGGCTTCCTGATCGTCCCCGCCCTGGTGTTCCTGGTCGGCCTGACCACGCGCCAGGCGATCGGGACCTCGCTGGCGGTGATCGTCCTCAACAGCGTGGGCGGCTCGCTCGGCTACTCCTCCTACGTCGAGCTCGACCTGCGCCTCGCCCTCCCCTTCGTGCTCGGCGCAGCCCTGGCCGGGGTCGCGGGCAGCTGGATCGGCCAGAAGATCAGCCCCGCGCGCCTGCGAATGGCCTTCGGCGTGGGGATCGTCCTGGTCGGCCTGGCCATGGGAGCGCACGAAGGCTGGAACCTGCTGCACCAGAGCGGAGCCGTCTCATGACCGACCGTGACGACCTGATCCTTCAGCAGCTCGAGCGCCTCAACGCGCGCCTCGACCGCTTGGAGGCCTCGCTCGAGCCCGTGCTGAGCGCGGTCGGCGACCTGCCGGGCCTGGCGGCCACCGCCGTCGACAGCGCCGACGGCCTCGCCGCGCGCCTGAGCGAGGAGGGCGTCGAGGTCGACGCCGCCCTGCGCGAAGGCGCCGAGGTCGCCCGCAGCCTGGCCCAGCCCGAGCGCCTCGCCGCCCTGCGCCGCGTGATCGAGCGCATGGAGGCCCTCGACGAGGCGAGCGCGCACCTCAGCGACGCCCCCGGCCTGGTCGCGACCGCCGTGGACGTGGTCGACACCGCGATCGCGCGCGCCGACGAGCGGGGGCTCGACCCCCAGGCTCGCCTCCAGGAGGGCCTGCGCCTGCTCGAGCGCGCGACGACGCCCGAGACGCTGGGGCTCCTGCG
>CALDQK010000381.1 GCA_937911525.1 uncultured bacterium | reverse complement strand
GGGCGCTGTCCTCGCCCAGCGCAGCGCCCTGGCCCGCAGCCTGCGCGAGCGAGGCGAGCTCCTGCTGGAGCGGCGGGCCCACAACGAGGCCGCGGCCCTCCTCGCCGAGAGCCTGCGGCTCGAGGACACGCCGCGCGCCCGCGGAGCCTTCCTGCGGGCCTGGCGCCAGGTCCGCCGCCTCGTCGCCTGCTGGCGCGCTCCCACCCCAGTCAGCCTGGAGTCCGGGCAGGCGGGGGCGCTTCTCTTCGCGACCCGCCGCGACCTGAAGCGGGTCGACCCAAGCGGGGCGACGCCGCCCTGGCGGGGGACGAGCTTGGCCGGACCCTGGGCGGCCTACCTGAGCGTGGGCGAGCGCGAGGTCGGGCTGGGGGTCCACGGTCAGCTGGCGGTGTGGAGCGACCCCCTGCGCCCGCCGCGCGAACGCCGGCTCGAGGTCGGCGAGGTGCTGAGCGGGCTGGCCCGCGGGCCCACCCAGCTCGGCCTGGTCGAGACCGGCGGTCGTTTGGCCACGCTCGACCTGGAGAGCGGCGAGCTGACCCCGGCCGCGGACCTGCGCGCGCCCCTGTCCAGCGCCTGCGGGTTGGCGGGGGCTTCCGCCTACCTGGGCGCCGAGGACGGGCGGATCTGGCGCTGGCCCGCTGAGGGACCGCCGGCGCTCTTCGCCGAGTTGGACGCTTGGGTCCTGGACCTGGCCCTCGAGCCCGGCGAGGGTCGGCTGGCGGCCGTCGGCTCGGCGGGGACGGTCCGCGTGTGGTCGTCCGAGGGAGCTCTCCAGCAGGAGCTCCGCCCCGGGAGCCCCGCCCTGTGCTGCGCGTGGAGAGGAGGAGAGCTCCTGCTGGGCACCCAGGAGGGCGGGGTCGAGCGCTGGTCCCTCGACCCCCCCCAGCGAGTCTGGCAGCGGCGGGACCACTCGTCCCCCGTGCTCGAGATCGCAGCGCACGCGACCGGCCTCTACGCGGCGGACGAGGTGACGCTCTTGCGGAGCGACGAGCGCGATCAACCCAGCTCTGCCCCGGACCAGCGCTCCCTGCTCGCCTACACTCCCTGGCGGGCCGAGGCGCTCGAGCTCGCGGCGGGCGGAGGAGAGCTGGCCGTCGTCAGCCAGAAGGGCGTCCTGGTCGGCCAGCCGGAAGGCAGCTTCGCGCCTCGAGCCGGACGAGGCGGAGTGGTCCGGGCCCGCCCAGGCGGCGGCTGGCTCTTCGGCGACGCGAACGGCCTGGTCACGAGCGTCACCGCCGACGAGGGCGTCCGCACGGCACGGGCAGGAGCCGCGATCCGCGCCCTGGACTGGAGCGCTGGAGGAAGCTGGGCGGTGGTCGCGGACGCTCGAGGCCGCCTGTCCCGCTGGTCACCGCAGCGGGGCGCGCTCGAGCCCTTCCCCGAGAGCCTGCTGCCGGAGGTCCCGCGCGAGCTGGCGCTGAGGGGCGAGGAAGACCCCTCCAGAGCGCAGCTCTGGTTCTCCGCCCCAGGCAAGGTCTACCGCGCCTTCCTCGGCTCGGGCCGCCTGCAGCAGCTCAGCCAGCGAGGACCCTTCGCGCTGTGGAGAGGGGCGGTCTACCTCGGGCGCGGCGCGAGCGTAATGCGCTGGCGGGGGAGCGCGGAGCAGACCCAGCTCAGCCCGGTCTACGAGGTCAGCCAAGAGGTGCGCCGCCTGCACCCGGACCGCGCCGACCAGGCGCTGCTCGTCGATCACGAAGCCGGACTCGACCTCTGCCACCGCGGGCTGATCCTGCAGCACCGCTGGACTCGCCTGGGCGAGACAGCGGGTCCGGCCAGCATCGACCCGAGCGGAAGCCGCGTCGCCGCCGTCTTCGGCGAGGCGATCGCGCTCTTCGAGGCCGCCCCTCGCGAGCGGAGAGAGGCGGGCTTCCCCGCCTGCAGCGAGCTGGAGGACGTCGACGTCGCCCCGAGCGGCGTCGTCGCCCGCAGCGCGGACGGCGAGCTCCGGGCGCTGACCCCCGGCGTAGCCCGCTCCCCCTTCGCCAAGCTCCCGCAACGAAGCGCGCGAGTGCGCCTCAATCCGGACGGACGGCGGGCCCTGCTGCTGACCCCGGGCCAGGCGTTGATCGTCCCCTCCGGCGTCGACCCCGAGATCACCCGGCGTCGCACGCTCACGGCCAAGAACACGCGAATCGAGGACGGGGTGTGGATCGACGAGCGCACCACGATCCTGGCGGAGAGCATCCCCTCCGGCGGGAGCGGGATGCGCTTCGTCTTGCGGCGAGTCGAGGCCTGGAGCGATCCCGTCGTGCCGACCTGGCTGCTCCCCTTGGCTCACGAAGAGAGCCCGCCCCGCCTGGCCGGAGGGCCGCGGAACTCGGCCCGAATGGCCTTCACCCCAGCTCAGGGAGGCACCCTGGTCTACACCGTCGCCTCGCTCAACGTGCTGCGCGGGGTGTCGAGGCTCTCGGCGCGCCCGAGCGCAAACGAGGCCAGAGAGGTCTTGCAGACCTTTCGCATGCACCTGCCCCTGCTTCGGGCCCAGGCCTTGGCCCTTGACCCCGAGGCGAAGCAGGTCTTCTTCGCCGGGCTCGACCTGGCGCAGGGCAGGCGGAGCGCGCTGTGGGTCGCGCCGCTGCCTGCCTCGGCCGGCCCTCAGGGCCGGCACTTGCTCGAGCGCGAGCAGCTGTGGCGGGGAGACCTCGCGCTCGACGAGCTGCGGGTCAGCCCCGACGGGCGCTGGCTGCTCGCGACAGGCGCCGAGGGGCTGCTGCTCTTCGACCTCCGCCAACGCAGGCTGCACCTCGAGCTGCACGGGACGCGCTTCGACGCGGCCTTCCTCGGCGGGACCTCCCAGCTCCGCTACGTGGAGGCGGGGCAGCGGATCGGGACCCTGGACCTCGCCGACGAGGGCCTGAGCACGCCCGGGGCTGCTCTGGTCGGGCGAGTCCGGGCCGCGACGGGGCTCTCGGTGATCGGGGGCGAGCTGCGCTTCGCCCCCGACCCTCTCTTCGCACGCCTGGGGCAAGTCCGCGCCCGAATGGCGGGTCCCCGGTGACCCAGCGGTGACGCGGCGCGGCTAAACCGATGCTCGGGGCGGGTGGACCGCCTCGTGTGCCTGCTCCTCAGCCGTGATTTAATGGCCCGCTCGAGCAGCTAGGCGCACAGGAGCGACCCGTGGCCGTTATCGATAAGTTCTTCAAGGCGCTCAAGGACAAGGGCGGGAGCGACCTCCACCTTCAGGCGGGGCAGCCTCCCAAGTTCCGGATCCACGGGCGGCTCGAGCCGCTCAACATGCCGCCGCTGAGCAACGCCGAGGCGACCAAGATCCTCTACGAGATCGCGACGCCCGCGCAGCGCAAGCACTTCCAGCACAACTGGGACCTCGACTTCAGCTACGAGCTGGAGGGGATCGCCCGCTTCCGCTGCAACTACCTGATGCACCAAAACGGGATCGGGGCGGTGTTCCGGATCATTCCCACCAAGATCATGACGATCGAGGAGCTGGGGGTCCCCAACGCGATCAGCCGCTTCTGCACGATGCGGACCGGCCTGTGCCTGGTCACGGGCCCGACCGGCTCGGGCAAGTCGACCACGCTCGCGGCCATGATCGACCTGATCAACCGGACCCAGACCAAGCACGTGATCACGATCGAGGACCCGATCGAGTTCACGCACCCCAACAAGAAGTGCGTCGTCACCCAGCGCGAGATCGGCAACGACACCGAGAGCTTCGCCAGCGCCTTGCGCGCGGCGGCGCGCGAGGACCCCGACGTGGTGCTCGTGGGTGAGATGCGCGACCTCGAGACGATCGCGCTCGCGATCACGAGCGCCGAGACCGGCAACCTGGTGTTCGGCACCCTGCACACCAACTCGGCCGCCAAGACGATCGACCGCGTGATCGACGTGTTCCCCGAGGAGCAGCAGGCCCAGGTGCGGACCATGCTCTCGGTGTCCCTGCTCGGCGTGGTGGCGCAGCTCCTGCTGCGCCGCTCGGACGGCAACGGGCGGACCGCGGTCAACGAGGTCCTCTTCTCTTCGCCCGCTCTGGGCGCGATCATCCGCGAAGGCGCGATCCACAAGGTGATCAGCTATATCGAGTCGGGCCGCGGCGAAGGCATGCAGCTCATGGACGACTCGATCCTGGCTCGCCTCAAGGAAGGGATCATTTCGCCCAACGAGGCCTACATGAAGGCCGCGGACAAGTCGCGCTTCGAGCACCTGGTGCGCGAGTAGCGCGAGTGCGGTCGTCGTGCGCGTCCTGCTGATCTACCCCAACCTCGACTGCCCGATCGGCGTCAACCACGGGTTGACCATGATCAGCGGGGTGCTCAAGCAGGCGGGCCACGAGACCGAGCTGGTCCACGTCAACGAGAAGCTCTTCGACGTGCCGACCCCGGCCGAGCTGGTCGAGCGGGTGCGGGCCTACTCGCCCGGCGTGATCGGGTTCTCGGTCATGAGCCAGCAGTACGCCTGGGCCGTGGAGGCCGCCGCCGCGATCCGCGCCGCCGAGCCCGGGATCCCGCTCGTGGTCGGCGGGGTGCACTGCACCATGGTCCCCGACCAGGTCACCGCCGAGGGCCACTTCGACGTGGTCGCGGTCGGCGAGAGCGAGCTGGCCTTCCTCGAGTTCGTCGAGCGCTACGAGCGCGGCGAGGACGTGAGCGGGATCGCCAACCTGCGCTTCCCGCCCCGCAGCCGCTTCAACCGGCGCCTGACGCCGATCCAGAACCCGGTGGGCGCCTTCCCTGACCTGGAGTCGATCGCGCCCAACGACTACGAGCTCTTCGACATGCGGCGGATCACCCGCAGCAAGAACGGCTGGATGGGGATCCTGACCTCGCGCGGCTGCCCCTATAAGTGCACCTACTGCTTCAACCGCGAGGTCGTCGACCTCTACGTCGAGGACGGCGCGGCCAAGAGCGCCAAGGACTACCTGCGCCACTACCCCGTGCCGCGGATCCTGGACGAGATCGAGCACCTCGTCGCGAGCTACGACGTCAACACGCTGATCTTCGACGACGACCTGTTCACGCTCAGCCGCCCCTACGTGCACGAGTTCTGCCGGGGCTACAAGGAGCGGGAGATCGGCCTGCCCTTCGTGGTCAACGCCCACGTGCAGGTCTTCGACGACGAGATGGCCTTCACCCTGGCCGACGCCGGCTGCAAGATCGTCAAGTACGGGCTCGAGAGCGGCAGCGCGCGCGTGCGCAAGGAGATCCTCCTGCGCCACATGAGCAACGCCACGATCAAGCGGGCCTTCCAGGCGGCGCACGCCTACGGGATCCACACCACGGCCTTCGTGATGTTCGGCCTCCCGACCGAGACCAAGGAGGAGGTGCTCGAGACGCTCCGCCTCTGCGCCGAGGTCGGCATGGGCCGCTTCCGCTGGGCGCTCTTCTTCCCCTTCCCCGGCACCGCCGGCGCCAAGCTCGCCGAGGAGCTCGGCCTGATCGACCACGACAAGGCCGCCGAGCTGGGCAACTACTTCGACGGCACCTGCCTGCGCTTCAGCGAGGACATGCAGCTCTTCCTGGCCAAGCTGGGCCGGGTCGGTCACTGGTGGACCAACGCCATGAGCGACTGGGGCTGCGCGCCCCACTACGAGCCCCTGGTGGCCGAGGTCGAGAGCTGGGACCGCGAGACCTTCGAGCGGAACAAGCGCGACCTGCACCGGCGCGACCGCGAGCTCAGCGAGCGGCTGCTGGCCGAGGGCGTGCGCCACTACTCGCTCCGCTACACCCACGTGATGGCCGTGGACAGCGACTACGTCCTGGCCGAGCGCGAGCGAATGAAGGACTCCCCCTTCTACGTGCCCGTGGGCTACACCCTGGACGACTGAGGCCTCACTCGGCCGCCCCCTCCAGGGCAGTGAGGGCGTCCTCGAGCCGCGCCGCCCGCTGCGCCAGGCGGTCCCGCTCGCTCTGGGCCTGCTCGAGCTCGAGGCGCAGCCGGGCCGCCTCGCTCTCGAGGTCGCGCGCGCGCTCCGCC
This sequence comes from uncultured bacterium, assembly GCA_937911525.1. Taxonomy (GTDB): domain Bacteria; phylum Planctomycetota; class J058; order J058; family J058; genus NORP233. The sequence goes on along the minus strand of CALDQK010000381.1, from coordinate 4,077 downwards.
ACCAGGCGGTCGTGCAGGCCCCGGTTCTCGAGCTCCAGCTCGTAGACCCGCGAGCGCAGCGCGTTCAGCTCGGCCTCCGAGATCGTGACCTCGCCCGCCGCGGGGGCCGCGCTCGGGCTGGCCGCGGGCGCCGGCGCGCCCGCGTGGAAGCGGGCGCTGACCTCGCCGAAGCGGAGCTCGGCGTCGCCCTCCAGCGGCGCGGGCTCACCGCGGCTGAGGCGCTCGCCCGCCAGGAAGGTCCCGTGCACCGAGCGCTCGTCGACGAGCTCCCAGCCGCCATCGGCGCGGGGGAGGAGGCTGGCGTGGTTGAAGGCCACGCTCTTGTGGCTCAGGCGCAGGGTCGACTTGCGGGACTGGCCCACGCTCGTCGGACCCAGCAGCGCTAGCCGCTCGCCTGCTTGCTCGCCGGAGGTCACCTCCAGCCAGGGCCCCTCGTCGGTGTTGGTCACTTCGGCTCCCCCAGCGAATACTCCCACAGATCGTCCAGGCGGCTCTTCCCGCGCAAGCCTCCATACACCACCACGACCTGACGCTGCTCGTCGTAGGCCATGGCGTGATAGCGCCGCGCGCGCGGCGCGTCGACCGGGTGCAGGCGCGTCCACTGGCCCTCGGCGAAGGTCCAGGTGTCGCCCAGGTCCCGCTTGCCGTCGCCGCCCCCGAACAGGAAGGCGCCCCGCGGGGTCGCGACCCAGCCCATGGCGGCGCGCTTGCGCGGCCTGGGCTTCTTGGGCTTCAAGCGCGTCCAGACCTTGCGCTGCAGGACCCACAGGTCGTCCAAGCGCTTGCGCTCCTCGCCGCCGAAGAGCAGCAGCCGCCGCTCCTGAGCCTGGTAGAGCAGCCCGTGACCCGAGCGCGCCGGCGGGCGATCGCTGATCTCGAGGCGCGCCCAGTTCCCGCCGTCCCACACCCAGGTGTCGTCGAGGCGCTCGCCCTTGTTCTCGGTCGCGCCGCCGAAGAGGACCACCTCGCCGCGGACCGAGTCGTAGGCCATGGCGTGCCAGGCCCGCGCAGACGGGAGGGTCTTGGGGTTGGGGATCCCCCACTCCTTGCCGTCCCAGACCCAGGTCTCGGGCACGATCCCCTCGCTGTCGGCCCGCTGACCGCCGAAGAGGAGCACCTGGTCGCGCTCGGCCAGATAGACCGCCGCGTGGGCGATCCGGCGCGGCGGACTGACCGCGCCCTGAGTCCGGCTCCAGACCCCCTTCTCGAGCAGCCAGGTGTGCGGGTTGTAGCGCTTGCCGTCCCAGCCGCCGTAGGCGAAGAGCGCCTGGCGCTGGCTGAGGTAGAGGAAGCAGCGCGAGAGCCCGTCCCAGCGTCCGGGCCGCGGCGTCTGCTCGATCTTCACCTCGCGCCAGGGGCGCAGATCCCGCTCGACCCGGCGCGCGAGCTCGTCCCGCGGGTCTGCCCGCAGCAGCTCCAGGGCCTTGCGATAGCGAGCCTCGGCGTCGCCGATCGTGGCGAGGATCTCGGCGCTGCGGCTCGAGGCCGGGGGCGCGGGGACGCTCGCCTGCGCGAGCGAGGCCGCGGGAGTCGGGGAGGGCGGGGGAGGCTCGCGCTGGCCGAGGGCGTAGCCACCGCCCACGAGCGCCGCGACCAGGAGCACCCCCGCGAGCACGCCCAGCGCGCGGCCCCAGGGGAGCGGGGCGCGCGCCGGCGCGGCGACGCTGCTCGCGCTCAGCTCGACCCCCTCCTCGGGCACGTAGGGGCGCAGCGCCGCGGCCAGCTCCGCGCCGTTGGCGTAGCGCTGCTCGGGCTCCTTGGCCAGGGCCCGGGCCACGACCTCGTCGACCCCTGCGGGCAGGCCAGGGACCTTCTCGCTGGCGGGGACGACCTTCGCCTTGTGCAAGGCCGCCATGCGCTGGACCACCGCGCTGGTCTCTCCGAAGGGCGGCTCCCCGGTCAGGCACTCGTAGAGCACCTCCCCCATGGCGAACACGTCGGCGGGCGGGCCGACCTCCTTGGCGCCGCGCATTTGCTCGGGCGCCATGTAGGCCAGCGTCCCCAGCATCGCGCGGCTCCTGGTCAGGCTCGAGGCGCTCGCCAGGTGCCGCACCAGCCCGAAGTCGGTCACGTAGGCCTTGCCGCCCAGGTCGACCAGGATGTTGCTCGGCTTGACGTCGCGGTGCACGATCCCCAGCGCGTGAGCGGCGCCCAGCCCCTCGGCCGCCTGGTAGACGAGGGTCAGCGCGCGCGGCCACTCCAGCCGCCCGATCCACACGTCGAGGGAGGCCCCCTCGATCAGCTCCTGGGCGAGATAGAGCAGCCCCTCGGTCTCGCCCGCGTCGAGGGTCTGGACCACGTTGGGGTGCTTGATCTGGGTGCCGGTGCGCGCCTCGAGCAAGAAGCGCCGGCGAGCTCGCTCGGTCTCGCCCGCCGACTTGAGCACCTTCAGCGCCACGTCGCGCTCGAGCAGGGTGTGTCGGGCGTGGAACACGACGCCCATCCCGCCGCGCCCGAGCTCGCCCAGCACCTCGTAAGGGCCGAGCGAGCAGCCCGGCGGCGTCGGGCTGCCCGGAGGGCTCTGGTAGAGGAACTGGGCCAGGGACGCCGTCACGGACCGAGAGTGACCGCGAGTCGACGGCCTCGCAAGCACCCCACGACGAAGAAGCTGCACGAGCCAGCCTCTATGATTCGAGGGTGGCGGTTCCCCTCTTCGGACAGCTCGCGATCCAGCGCGGCGTGCTCGACGCGCCCAAGCTCGAGGCCCTCCTCGCGCGCCAGCAGGCGGCCCGCGCCAAGGGGCGCTTCGTGCGCCTGGGCGAGCTCCTTCGCGAGACGCGGGTGTGCGGCTCCCGCACGGTGCGGGAGCTGCTCGCGCTGCAGCACGTGACGATCGTCTGCTGCGCGCGCTGCGGCGCCCGCTATGACGCGGTGCTCTTTCAGGGTCAGCGCCGCTGCCTGCGCTGCTGCGCCGGCCCGCTGCAGCCGACGAGCCCCGACGAGCAGGACCTCGCCGTCGAGGACGTCCTGGCCGAGGGTCCCCAGGCCCAGGCGATCGAGCAGGGCTTCCTGACGCGGAGCGCCGCCAAGCTGGGCCCCTTCCTCGTCCTGGGGGAGATCGGCCGCGGCGCCATGGGCGTGGTCTACAAGGCCCGCGACACGCGCAGCGGGCAGGTCGTGGCGCTCAAGCTCCTCCTGCGCCAGGAGGAGCTCCCCTGGGAGGAGGTCACCCGCTTTCGCCGCGAGGCCGAGGCGATCGCGCGCCTGAATCACCCCAACGTCGTGCGCTGCCAGGGCCTGGAAGAGCACCAGGGGCTGGTGTGCATGGTGCTCGAGTTCCTCCGCGGCGCCCCCCTCGATCAGCTCTGCGTGCAGGGCCTGCTCGACCTGCGCGGGCTGATCGGCCTGGCCGCCCAGATCGGGCGCGCGCTGGAGGCGGTCCACGCGGCGGGGCTCGTCCACCGGGATATCAAGCCCGGCAACGTGGTGGTCGACACCCGCGGCCAAGCCCGCCTCGTCGACTTCGGGATCGCCAAGTCCAGCCAGGAGTCGGTCAGCCTGACCCTCGAGGACCAGGTCCTCGGCAGCCTGCCCTATATCGCGCCCGAGTACGTGCTGCAGGGCGTCGAGGCCCTGGACGCCCTGTGCGACGTCTACGCGCTCGGCGTGCTGCTCTACGCGACCCTCAGCGGCGCTCGCTATCCCTACGGGGACACCCAGGACGAGCAGGGCTACGTGGTCCGTCTGATCGAGGAGCCCCCGACGTCGCTCACCCGGTGGGCGCCCCAGCTCGACCCCGGGCTGGTCGCGATCGTCGCCAAGGCGATCGCCAAGGAGCGCGGCGAGCGCTACCCCAGCGCAGGCGCCCTCGCCGCCGACCTGGAAGGGTGGCTCGCGAGCGCCCGCTGAGGACCGGCACTCCAATCGTGCCCGTGCCCCTGCCCGGAAAGCAAGGGAAGGAGGCGCTGTCGCAGTCAGCGCAGCTCCCCTGCGCAGTTCGATTCGGGCACGGGCACGGGGACGGGCACTCCACCCATCTCGGGCCACCGAGTGGCGCGAGGACGGTCGGGGGCGGACGGACGTGGCGCTTTACGAAGGAAAGCAAGAAATGAGGAAGGAGAGGAGATCGGCAAGATC